>CAZJCB010000246.1:0-3436 GCA_964544245.1 uncultured Christensenella sp. | reverse complement strand
CCCTCGCGGGGATGCTCATGGCGGACCCCATCATGCCCGCCCCGATGATGGCGATGGCGCTCAAACCCTTGCCCTCCTCCTGCTGAGTGATAGGAACCCATTATAGCGCAGAGGGGACGGCGTGGTAAAACCCGTTTGTTTCATCCTGCCGCCGTGCCCGGAGATAAACGGGTGAAAAGATTGGTCAGGCAGGAGTTCCGCATGCTGCGCTCATGGTATAATGCCCATAGCCAAAGCACGCTGCGCAGAATGCCGGCACCATGCCGTGGAGGTTGATGATGAAAGAGAAGATCAGGATTTTTATCTCCTGTGCGCACCGTATCCGCATAACCGCTGAGAAGTTTTGGGACGCATTTGAGGAATAGTATGAAATGAGCCTGGAATCGGGAGCGTTCTTCACTTCAGGGCCTGAGAAGCAATGTTCCTGCGCCCAGTGCGGCCGCCTGTGCACCTCCAGGATCTCCCTGTTCGCGGGCCTGGACGAAGCGGCGCAGGAAGACCTGGTCCGCCTGGCGCAGCACAGGGATTTCCGTCGCGGGGAAACGGTTTTCCGCTCGGAGGACAGTGCCGGGAGCATCCTGATCCTCCGCTTCGGCCGGGTCAAACTCAGCCGCCTGACGCCGGAGGGGCAGGAGTTCGTGCTGGACATCCTCGCCCCCGGCGACGTGCTGGGAGAGCAGACCCTCTTTGGCGCCGAGCCCCGCGGGGTGGACGGCACGGCGCTGGAGGACTGCGGGGTCTGCCTGATTTCCGCCCCCGCGATCGCCGACCTCGTGATGCGCCGGCCGGACATGGGGGTGCGGCTGCTGCACTCCGTGGGCCGAAAGCTGCACGACATGCAGCGCCTGGCGGAGATCCTCTCCCGCCGGCACGCAAAGGCCCGGCTGGCGGGCTTCCTGTTGCTGCGCGCGGACCGCGCGGGGGAGGAGGAGGTCAGGCTGAGCCATGAGGACATCGCCGCCTCCCTGAGCCTCAGCCGGGAGACCGTCACCCGGAAACTGGCGGAGCTGGAGCGCGCCGGCATGGTCCGCCTGCCGGGTTACAGGCGCATCCTGCTGCGGGACAGGCACGCGCTGCAGGCGGCCTGCCTTGCGGACAGGGAATGACCCAAGTCTGTGACTTCCGTCACAGAATATTTCCCGGATTTGCCCTATGATGCGGTCATGCCGCGGGGAAAACGCTGAAAGACAATGTTGATTGGAACCGGCGGTAAAAAGGAGGCCTTGAAATGCTGAAAAATGTCAAGAACAACGTGGACTGGGTCGGGAAGATCGACTGGGAGCTGCGCGAGTTCCACGGCTCGGATTTCTCTGTGAACCGGGGGTCCAGCCAGAACGCCTACCTCATCCGGGAGGGGAAGACCGTGCTGGTGGACACGGTCTGGGCGCCCCATGCGGAGGGGTTCATCGCGAACCTGAAGGGCGAGATCGACCTGAAAAGCATCGACGCCATCGTCGTCAACCACGGCGAGATCGACCACAGCGGCGCGCTGCCCCTGCTGATGGCGGAGATCCCGGGCACCCCCGTCTACTGCACCGCGGCCGCCGTCAAGAGCCTCACGGGGCAGTACCACCACCCGGAATGGGATTTCCATACCGTGAAGACCGGCGACACGCTGGACCTGGGCAACGGCAAGCGGCTCATCTTTGTGGAGATGAAGATGCTGCATTGGCCGGACAGCATGGCCAGCTATATGACGGGGGACAACATCCTCTTTTCCAACGACGCCTTCGGCCAGCACTACGCGGTGGAAGAGCTGTTCAACGACCGGGCGGACCAGTGCGAGCTGTGGTTTGAGGCGATGAAGTACTACGCCAACATCCTCACGCCCTTCTCTTCCCTGGTCCGTAAAAAGATCCAGGAGATCGTTTCCCTCAACCTGCCCGTCGACGTCATCGCGCCCAGCCACGGCGTCATCTGGCGGGAGGACCCGATGCAGATCGTGCGGAAATACGCGCTCTGGGCGGAGGATTACCAGGAGGACCAGGTCACCGTCGTGTACGACACGATGTGGGAGTCCACCGGCATGATCGCCCGGGAGATCGCCGCGCAGGTCAACCGGCTCTCCCCGGGCACCCGCGTGAAGGTGTACAACCTGTCCAAGAGCGACAAGAACGACGTGATGACCGAGGTGTTCCGCTCAAAGGCGATCGCCGTCGGCTCGCCCACCGTGGTCAACAGCGTCCTGAGCTCCATGGCCGGCTGGCTGCACTTCCTGAAGGAATTGAAGTTCAAGGGCAAGCGCGCCGCGGTGTTCGGCTCCTACGGCTGGTCCGGCGAGGGCAACAGGGAACTGCGGGAGAGGCTTCAGGAGGCCGGTTTTGAGGTCGTGGAGCCGGAGGTAAGGGTCAACTGGAAGCCCGGCGCGGCGGAGCTGGCAGGGGCTGAAGCGGTCGCCAGGGCGCTGGCGGAGTAACGAGGACAACAAGTCTAGTACCCTTGAAGACAATGAAAGATGAAGGAAACATGGAACACAAGGCACTGCGCCTCCGGCGCGCCTATGACCCTCCGGAAATGGAGGACGGCTGGCGCGTGCTGGCGGACCGCCTCTGGCCCCACGGGCTGACCCGGGAACGCGCGGCGCTTCACGAATGGGCCAGGGAGGTTTCGCCCTCGGACGCCCTGCGCAGGGAGTTCGGCCACCAGTCTGACCGCTTTGAGGCCTTCCGGCAGGCCTGCCTCGCGGAGCTGGCGGGGAATCCCCTCGCCCCCGCCTTCCGGGAGGGCATCAGGAAACGGCTGGAGGGCGGCAGCGTGACCCTGCTCACCGCGGTGAAGGACGTCCGCCTCAGCCATGCCGGCGTGCTCAGGGAGTGGATCCTGCGGCCCTGAACGGCTTTACTTTTCCAGTTCCGAACCATGCGGTGCCGGGTATGAGCGGAAGGTCGGACCCGATAACGTGCAGCCCAAAAGCGGTGGCATCATGGGTAGACTATATCGGTTTGTGGGCTGAGAAGAGAAGTCATTTGTCTGTACTGACATCATCTGCGCTGAATGAAAGAGCGCTGAATTCGAGAATACCCGAGAATACCCGAGATTACCGCGAGAATACCGGATAAGAAAAGCCTGAAACCCCTTGATATTCCTCATCTTTTGGGGCGTTTTCCCTCGGGAATACCAGAATACCGGAAATCCCGCATGTGAAAATGTAAACGGCGTTGTGACCGCGATATTGCAGGTCCCATGGCCCCAATCAGGGTTTCGCGCCGGTTCTGGGGAGTTTTGTGTCAGTTTCGCCCGGGTTTTGTGCCGGAAGCCGGAAACCCGGGAGCCCTTGATAATCCTCACTAAATTGCCCCCTCAGGGAGGTTTCGTGCCTTTTGTGTCAGTTTCCCCGTATATAAACGACGAAGTGACCATGATGTTGCAGGCCAAGGTCCCATCAGGGTTTTGTGCCGGTTCTGGGGAGTTTTGTGTCAGTTTCGCCCGGGTTTTG
>CAZJCB010000245.1:0-3436 GCA_964544245.1 uncultured Christensenella sp. | reverse complement strand
TTTCCCGAAAGTGTCTCCCTGGACAAGATAGTTGGACGCGTGCAGGTGGGTCACCACGCCGCAGCCCTGCTGCTCAAAGAGGGTCACCTTGCTGTGTTTTTTCAGTTCCGGCGCGTCCGGCCTGGAGTCGTAAGGCCAGGTCGCCCCGGTGAGGCGCGTTTTCCCCGGACGCAGAAGGGCCGGGCCCAGTTGGAATTCCATACTTTCCTCCTTGTGTGGCCGTACAGCCTGCTCCCATGCGGCTTTTCTTTTTCAGGCGCCCCGCGGCGGTGAAGGGCTATATTTCCTGCCTTGTTTCCCCGGGTAACGGAGTTATCCCGGCCTTCAGGGCCTTCAGCCGCTTCATCACGCCGTTCCCGCCCCGTCCGAAGTAGTCGTGCAGGCGCTCGTACTCGTAAAACAGCGTGTCATACGCCTGCGCGTGTTCCGCCTGCGGACGGTAGACGCGGCTGTCCTTCGCGCCCATCCGGCGGACGGCCTCAAAGACGTCGTCATAGCCGCCCTGCCGCGCCCCCGAAGCCTTCGCGGCCAGGATGGCGCTGCCCAGCGCGCCGCCCTGGGAGGCTTTCGGCACGCGCACCGGCATCCCCTGCACGTCGGCGAAGATCTGCATGGCCAGCGGGCTTTTCTGGCTGATGCCCCCGATGGCGCAGACCCTGTCCACCGCCGCCCCGTGCCGGCGGTAGTTCTCAAAGATCAGCCGTGCGCCGAAGGCCGTGGCCTCCATCAGCGCGCGGTAGACCTCCTCCGCCCGGGTGCGCAGGGTCAGGCCCAGGATCAGGCCGCTCAGGCCTGAATCCACCAGCACGCTCCGGTTGCCGTTGAACCAGTCCAGCGCCAGCAAGCCGGACGCCCCGGGCTTCAGGAGCGCGGCCTTCTCCGAGAGCAGCCCGTGCAGTGACAGGCTTTTTACTTTCGCTTCCTGATGGTATTCCGGCGGGGTGAAACGCTCCGCCAGCCAGGCGAAATGGTCGCCGTAACACACCTGCCCGGCTTCGTAGCCCGTGAAGCCCGGCAGCACGCCGTCCGGCACCGCGCCGCAGATGCCGGGGACCGGCGCCTTGCCCGTGCCCAGCATGATGTGGCAGCCGGAGGTGCCCAGGATGCTGAGCATCTCCCCGGGCCCCGTGATGCCCGCCGCGGGGACGCAGGCGTGCGCGTCCACCATGCCCGCCGCGACGGCGGTACCCTCCCTCAGCCCCAGCAGGGCGGCCATCCCTTTCGTCAGACCGCCCGCGCGGCTGCCCACGGGCAGGACGGGGCCTGAGAGTTTATCTTCATACAGCGTCTCAAGTCCCGGGTCCAGCGCCCTAAGGAAGGCTTGAGACGGGTGACCGCTGTCCGTGCTGTAAAAGCTTTTGTAACCCGCGCTGCAGGCGTTGCGCGTCAGCGCCCCGCACAGCTGCCAGACGATCCAGTCCGCGGCCTCCACGTAGTGGTCCATCGCCGCGTACAGCTTCGGGTCTCCTTTGAACAGTTCCCAGGCTTTGGGCACAAGCCAGGTCGCCGACACCCGTCCGCCGTAGTCGTCCAGCCACGGCTCCTTCCGAGCCAGCGCCAGCGCCGTGATCCGGTCCGCCTCTTCCTGCGCGGCCTGGTGTTTCCACAGCTTGGCCCAGGCGTGGGGACGGTGCGCGTATTCCGGCAGGCAACACAGGGGTGTCCCGTCCTCGCGCACCGGGAAGACCGTGCTGGCGGTGACGTCCGTGCCGATGCCGATCACGTCCTCCGGGCTTACGCGGCCTTCCCTGAGCAGCGGGGGGACCAGCGCCTCCAGCGCCTCCAGGTAGTCCCCGGGGTGCTGCAGCGCCCAGTCCAGCCCCAGGGGCGTGCCGTCCGGCAGGGCGGCTTCCATCACGCCGTGGGGGTAGGGGAACTCGCCCTGCGCCAGCACGCGGCCGTCCGCCGCGTCCGCCAATACCGCGCGCGCGGACAGGGTGCCGAAATCGATCCCGATGGTATACCTGGGCATGGCGTTTCTCCGATCGCATGGTGCGCTTTCCTGGTGCCATTATACCGCCGCGCCGTCGCCGCGCAAGTTCTCCCCTGTCCTGCCGCGCGCAAAACGCTTGCCCCGCCCGGGGGATGGGATTATGATGGGGCTGAGGATACGGCGAAAAAGCGGGAACGCGAAGCGGGGAGGCCGGGCCATGGCGTTTGACTTCAAGAAGGAATACAGGGAATTCTACCTTCCCGGGAACAGGCCGGAGCTGGTGGACGTCCCGGGGATGAACTTCCTGGCCGTGCGGGGCCGGGGCGACCCCAATGAAGCGGGCGGCGAATACGGGGCCGCGGTGGGGCTGCTGTACGGCGTCGCGTACACCATCCGGATGAGCGGCAGGGGCGGGCGCCGGATTGCTGGCTGGTTTGATTACGTCGTGCCGCCGCTGGAAGGCCTCTGGTGGCAGGAAGGCGTCGAAGGCTTCGACGCCCGGCGCAAAGGCGGCCTCAGCTGGGTCTCGCTCATCAGGCTGCCTGATTTCGTGGGAGAAGACGACGCGGCCTGGGCGATCGCGGAGGCCGGCCGCAAAAAGAAGGCCGATTATTCCAGGGTGACCTTTTACCCCTTCACGGAGGGGCTTTGCGTGCAATGCATGCACCTCGGCCCCTTTGACACCGAGCCCGCCACCGTGCGCGCGATGGAAGCGCATGCCCTTGCGCAGGGCTGCGTGACAGACATCGGCCCGGCCCGGCGGCATCATGAGATCTACCTCAGCGACGTGACAAAGGGCAGCCCGGACAAATGGAAAACCGTCGTCCGGCACCCGGTGCGGAAGGCCTGACCCCAGACACAATGGGCCGGAAAGGAAAAGCGCCTGATGGTCAAAAAGCATCCCTCGCTGGGCTGCTGCGGCATCGACTGCGGGCTGTGCCCCCGGTTTTATACCGCCGGCGCCTCGCGCTGCCCCGGCTGCGGCGGGGAAGGGTTTGAACAGGCGCACCCCTCCTGCCCCTTCCTGACCTGCTGCGTGAAGAAGCGGGGCCTTGAGGCCTGCGCGCAGTGCGCGGATTTCCCCTGCGCGCGCTTTGACAGGGAAGACGGCTCCCGCGATTCCTTCGTCACCCACCGGCGTGTGATGCCCAACGGGCGGCTCATCCGGGAGATCGGCCTGGACGACTTCCTCTCCCTGCAGGCGGATCACGTGGCTTTCCTGGAGGGCGCCCTCGCCCGGCACGACGATGGCCGGAGCAAGGGCTTTTTCTGCCTGGCCGCCGCGCTGCTGTCCCTGGAGGGCCTGAAAGCGGCCCTGGAGCGGGCGGACAGGGGGGAAAGCCTCCGCGGCCTGCTGGCGGAACTCGCGCAGGCGGAGGGACAGGAACTCCGGCTAAGGAAATGAATGGACTATTGAGGAAAAACAATGATGAAACGGATCGCCCTGCTCTCCCTGGCCTCTCTGCTGCTGTGGGGCTTTGCCCTGCCCGCCCTGGGCACGCT
>CAZJCB010000244.1:0-3462 GCA_964544245.1 uncultured Christensenella sp. | reverse complement strand
ACATCGTTTCCCTGGATATCCCCTTGATCTTGATGTCCATCTGGATGGCCGTGATGCCGTTCATGGTTCCGGCGACCTTGAAGTCCATGTCGCCCAGGAAGTCCTCAAGGCCCTGGATGTCTGTCAGCACCGAAATCTTGTCAGAACTGTCGTCCTTGATCAACCCCATGGCGACGCCGGCGACGGGCGCCTTGATCATGACGCCCGCGTCCATCAGGGAAAGCGTGCTGCCGCAGACGGAGGCCATGGAGGAAGAGCCGTTGCTGGAGAGGATCTCGCTCACCAGCCGGAGAGCGTAGGGAAAGTCCGTTTCGCTGGGGATGACGGGCTCCAGTGCCCGCTCAGCCAGCGCGCCGTGGCCGATTTCACGCCGCCCGGGTGAACGCCCCCTGCCTGCTTCGCCGGTCGCGTAGGATGGCATGTTGTAGTGGTGGATATAACGCTTGGAGTCTTCGTTGGACAGGCCGTCCAGCATCTGCGCGTCGCGCAGCGACCCCAGTGTGGTAACCGTCAGCGCCTGGGTCTGCCCGCGGGTAAACACGGCGCTGCCGTGCGCGCGGGGAAGGATGCCCACCTCGCACCAGATCCTGCGGACGTCTTCTTCGCCGCGGCCGTCGGGGCGGACGCCTTCGTCCAGGATCTTGCGTCGCATGACTTCCTTGTTCAGGTAATACAGCGCGTCGGCGACTTCACCGGCGCGGCCGGGAAAAGCCCCGGCAAAGTGCTCGGAGACCTCGGCCTTCAGCTGCGCTTCGCGCTCCTGGCGCTCTTCGCGGGCAAAGGTGGAGAAAACCCACTCGACCTTTTCCAGCGCGTACTCCCGCACCGCCTGCCTGACGTCGTCACCGGTCGTCACCAGGGGGAATTCACGCTTCGCACTGCCGATCTCGGCCATGATCTTTTCCTGGAAAACGACCAGTTCCTTGATCGCCTCATGCGCGTACATGATGGCGTCCAGCATCACGTCCTCGGACAGCTCGTTGGCGCCGGCCTCGACCATCATGATGGCGTCCCTGGTACCGGACACCACCAGGTGCAGGTCGCTCTGCTCCCGCTGCGCTTCGTCCGGGTTGAGGATCAGCTGCTTGTTCACGCGCCCGACCATCACGGAGCCGGTCGGGCCGGCCCAGGGAATATCGCTGACAGCCAGCGCGATGGAGGAACCCAACATCGCCGGGATTTCCGGCGGGTTGTTGTTGTCCACCGACAGGGAGGTCGCGACCACCTGGATATCGTTGCGCATCCCTTTGGGGAACAGCGGGCGCAGCGGGCGGTCGATCAGGCGGCAGGTCAGCACGGCTTTTTCGGTCGGCCGGCCTTCCCTCTTGATGAACCCTCCGGGAATCTTGCCCACAGAGTACTGCTTTTCTTCATAGTCGACGCTCATCGGGAAGAAATCAACGCCTTCCCTCGCCTTCTCGGATACCGTCGCGGTGACCAGCACCGCGGTATCCCCATAGCGTACCAGGGCCGCCCCCGAAGCCTGTTCGGCGTACCTGCCGAACTCAAAGCTCAGTTTGCGCCCCGCGAAATCCATTGAATAGGTCTTGTAATCCATTCGTTCCTTCTTCTCCTTCTTACGCGCGGGTCTCTCCCCCGCGCTATCCATCAAAAAGGCCGAAACCCCGTTTATTGAGTTTCGACCGCTTGAATTCCTTATTTACGCAGGTCCAGTTCGACAAGCAAGGTGCGGTAGCGCTCAATGTCGGTCCGCCTGAGGTAGTCCAGCAGTCCCCTGCGCTGGCCGACCATCAGCAGCAGGCCCCTGCGGCTGTGGTGGTCCTTCTTGTTGATCTTGAGGTGTTCGTTGAGGTGGTTGATGCGTTCCGTCAGCAGAGCGATCTGTACCTCGGGAGAGCCGGTGTCGCCCTCGTGCCGGGCATACTGGGTCATGATCTGGGTTTTCTTCACCTTGTCCATGGGAATCCTCCTTCAATTTGCGGGCGGCTACCGCATGAACCCCGCAGGCACAGCATCGCGTTGGAGCTTCGCAGACCCGAGCCGGCGGTTCAGCCGCAAATGATATATTACCACATTGCGCAGCGGATGTAAACCCTTCGATGCCCGCTCCGGCCTCGTCATTCCTTGTCCCCCGCCCCTACTTATGGTATAATTTATCCGGTTACATCTCTGCGGCCGGCCTTTTCAGCCGGCTGCTCATCTGCAAGGAGCGTTTGATGGCAGAAAGCTATACCTCGCAAAACATCCAGGTCCTTGACGAATTGACCGCGGTCCGCCTGCGCCCCGGCATGTACATCGGTTCGACCGGCGCGCGCGGGCTGCATCACCTGTTATGGGAGATCGTTGACAACGCGATAGACGAGGCGGCCAACGGTTATGCCAGCGAGATCGCCGTCATCCTTCACCAGGACGGTTCGGCCACTGTGTGGGACAACGGTCGCGGCGTGCCGGTCGACCCGCATCCAGCGCTGAAAATATCCGGCATTGAAGTCATCTATACCAAGCTGCACGCCGGCGGCAAATTTGACCACAAGAACTACAACTACTCCGGCGGCCTGCACGGCGTCGGCGCGTCGGTGGTCAACGCCTTGAGCAGGTGGATGACGGTGGAGAGTTTCCGCGACTGGACCCACTGGCGGATCCGCTTTGAGACCGTCACCGATAAAAAAACCAGGAAAGTTCTGCCAGGGCATCCGGTCACGGAACTGGAGCGCGTCAGCAACACCCGAAAGCGGGGTACGCTGGTCCGTTTCCTGCCCGACGACGAAATATTCGAGGAAACGCAGTTCAACGGGGACCTGGTGGCGCGCAGGCTGAGGGAACTGGCCTATCTGAACCGCGGCCTGCTCATCCGGTTCACGGACGAGCGGGCGGAGCCGCCGCACAACCAGCCCCGGGAATTCCAGTACGATGGGGGCATCGCGGATTATGTCGGCTTCCTGAACGCGGAAAGGACCCCGCTGCACGAGGGCGTCATCCTGCTGGAGGGGAGCCGGGACAGCCTCATGCTGTCAGCCGCGGTCCAGTTCACGGACTCCTATACGGAGTCGCTGTTCTCCTACGTCAACAATATCCCCACCGGAGAGGGCGGAAGCCACGAGGTGGGATTCCGCGCCGCGCTGACCAAGGCTTTCAACGATTATGCCAGAAAAATCGGCGCGCTGAAGGAAAAGGACAACAACCTGGCCGGCGAGGATTTCCGGGAAGGCATGACAGCGGTGCTCACGGTCAAGGTCTCCAACCCCCAGTTTGAGGGGCAGACCAAAGGCCGGCTGGGAAACACCGAGGTCAGACCAGCCGTGGAAGCCATCGTCCAGCAAAAGCTCTCCGAATACCTGGAAGACCTGCGCAACGCGGCGGTCGCCCAGAAAATCATCGAGAAAAGCATCAAATCGGCAAAAGTGCGCGAGGCGGCCCGGAAAGCCCGGGACGTTGCCCGCACGAAAAGCGAGCTGGAAGCGGCGCCGCTGGTGGGCAAGCTGTCCAGCTGCACCGGGCGCA
>CAZJCB010000243.1:0-3475 GCA_964544245.1 uncultured Christensenella sp. | reverse complement strand
TCTCCATTATATCATAAATACCCATGTATTGCTTGAGTTTTTAGAGGTTCCCTTAAAATAGTTAATCATCTATGGGACAGACAGCCCCACCGCGCCGGTTCACATCCTATGAATCAGAATGCATAAAGCATTCGATATAAAAAACGGAGGTATCCAGTATGAGAAAACGGATTGCATGGATGCTGGCAGCAATGATGGTCTTTTCCTTTGCCGCCGCGTCAGCGCTTGCCCAGGGACCCGAGGAATTCAACCCCAAGGGGGAAATCACCCTGAATTTCCCCAGCATCTGGGTCGGAACCGACTCAAAGGCCGCCGTGTTCGGCGAAACAGTCAAATCCTTCAACGAAGCCTATGCCGGCAAAATCAAGGTTGTCATTGAAGAGCAGACCGACTATCAAGCCTACCGCGATAAGATCCGCACCTTGATCACAACCGGCAACGCGCCTGACCTTTTTACCGTTGACGTCTTCAAGCTGGCCATGCTGGCCGAGTCCGGCAAACTGATGGATTTTGCCCCCTACCTGAACGGCACCGACTGGGGCGGCATCTTTTCCGAAGGCAGCCTGCAGGAAGCGTCGGTTGACGGCCAGATCATCGCCATTCCGTTTGAGAGCGCAGGGTTTGGCGTGTACTACAACTCCGAACTGCTGGAAAAAGCGGGTTACGCCGAGTTCCCCAAAACCTATGACGAGATGTTCGTGATGGCTGAAAAGCTCAAGGAACAGGGCATTGTCGCTTTCCCTCTGATGACGGGCGAAAACGCCTGGAGCAGCATGCTCTGGTATTCCAACATCCTTCTGGCCGTGGGCGGCCCCGAAGTCTATACCCGCGGACTGGACGACCCCGCCTTTGTCACCGCAGCCGAAGTCCTGAAGAAAATGTTTGATTATACCACGTCTGATGCTGTCGGCGCAGGCGCCGCCGTGGTCAACGGCCACTTCCTCAATTTCGAAGCCGCCGTCTACACCAACGGGCCCTGGTTCCTTCCGCGTTTTGCGAAGGAAGGCATCAATGACCTTGGCAGCAAGGTCCGTTTCTCCCTGCCGCCCGCGTTTACCGGCGGCCTTGGCACCTACGGCGGTATCGCCGGAACCGTGCAGGCTTACCTGTGCGCAGGCAAACAGACTGATCCCGAGAAAGAGCAGGCTGTGGTTGAATTCTACAAGTATCTCACCCAGCCCGACCGGGTGTACGAACTGGCCGGAGCCTCCGGCGCCATGTTCTCGATCAAGCTGGAAGCCAATCCGAACGACCTGCAGCTGAAGCAGGAACTCTCCGCCGCCATGTCGGCTGCCCCCTATGTTGTCAAGCACTTCAACGACAACATGCCCACCGCCGTCGCCAACGGGTTCCCGGCAGCACTGGATGAACTGGTGCTGGGCGAAGTGGATGCGCAGGGCTTTATAGACCTGCTGAAAGCCAACCTCGAATAAGGCCGGAGCATCATGGTCGCCGCCGGATATTCCCTGGTCACCCCGAATATCCGGCGGCCTTTACATCAGGAAGCACGGAGGCCGAAAATGAAACTGACCAAATATGACCGCGTCGGTCTGGCAACTTTCATGCTTCCCGGCCTGCTCCTGTTTTTGATGTTTTTTATCATTCCGGTCGCTTATGTGCTGGTGGTCAGCCTGTTCAAATGGGATGGCATGACCAGGGCGCTGTTTGTCGGCGTTGATAACTATCTGAACATCTGGAAGAGCTCAGTTTTCAGGCGCAGCGTGGGCAACAACCTGATCTGGGCGCTTGCCGCGACCTGCGTCCAGGTTCCCCTGGCAGTGCTGATGGCGCTGATTCTCAATGAGCGGCCCCGGGGATGGAAGGTTTTCAGAACAGTGTATTATCTTCCGCAAGTCATTTCCGGCGTCGCGCTGGCCATGCTCTGGTCTGCGATGTACAACAGCGAATACGGCCTGGTCAACGGCGTCCTGAGACTGCTGGGGCGGGGCGAGCTGGCCAGAAACTGGCTGGGCACCCTGCAGACCGCCCTGCCCGCCGTGCTGATTTATTGGGTATTCTACGTCGGATATTACATGGTGATCGTCATGAGCGACTTATCGGGCATCAGCAGTGACTACTATGAGGCGGCGGATATAGACGGCGCGGGGAAAATCAAACAGGCCGTGTATATTTCGCTGCCCCTAGCCAAAAGCAGCATCCTCACCTGCGTGACGCTGGCCGCGGTGATGAGCCTGCGGCAGTTTGAACAGGTGTTTCTGCTGACCAACGGAGGCCCTGCCAACCGGACGAGCACCATGGTGCTCTACCTCTACAAGCAGATACAGGATATGCGCTACGGCCCGGCCAATGCCGCCTCCGTCATGCTGATCATGGTCGGTGTTCTGGTCATCCTCAGCATCCGTTCCCTCTTCAGGCTGTGGCATACGACGTATGACTGAGAAGGGAGAAGCGCGATATGACCGTCATTAAGCAGGCTTCCCCTGCCCGAAGGAGACGCACCGGTTTCAGTTACGGCGCCCTCATCAAGTGGCTGCTGATCCTGTTCTTTGCCATTTATACCATATTCCCCCTTTTGTGGTTGGTCATGTCCTCCCTGAAAACCAACACGGAACTGTTCGGCAGCCCCTTTGCGCTGCCGGCTGTCTGGCAGACGGTCAACTATCAAAACGCCTTCCGCGTTTCCGGGATGCCGACCATGATGGGAAACTCAATCCTTATCGGCCTGTCAGCCACGCTGCTCAACGTGGTTGTCGCGAGCATGCTGGCCTATTGCCTGTCCCGCTTCTCTTTCAAAGGAAACAGCGCCATCTTCACCATGTTTTCCGCCGGCATCCTCGTGCCGCTGAACGCTTTGATGGTGCCTTACTTTATCACCATCACCAATATCGGCCTCTATAACACACGCATCGGGCTGACTCTCCTGTACGCGGGCACCGGCATCCCCATGTCCACAGTGATCATCCGCGGACTGATGGGGGGCATTTCAAAGGAGATTGAGGAAGCCGCCTACATCGACGGCTGCAGCTTTTACGGCCGCTTCACCCGCATCATCTTCCCCCTGTCGCGCAACGGCATCATGACAGCGGCCACCTTCCAGTTCATTACCTGCTGGAACGAATTCGTCTTTGCGAACCTGCTGACTTCCTCGCAGAACGTGCGCACCATCCAGCTGGGCATCCGATACTTTACCAACCAGTTTTCCACCGACTTTGTGTCCATGTATGCCGCGATCGTTGTCAGCATCCTGCCCAGCATCCTGCTGTACGTGATTTTCCAGAACCAGATCATCGCCGGCCTGACCAGCGGCGCGATCAAAGGCTGAGGTCATCCATCAGGTTGAACGATGTGTTCGGCGAAGCGGGCATGATGCCCTCCCTGAAAGAGTATTTCGGGATGCGCAGAGAAGACGTTGCTGAAGCTTGCCTGAAATTGATAAAAATGAAGGAGCAAACAGTGAGATGAAAGTTGCCATCGGTTCGGATAAGTCGGGCTTTCCCCTGAAGGAAGCGGTGAA
>CAZJCB010000242.1:0-3484 GCA_964544245.1 uncultured Christensenella sp. | reverse complement strand
ATGACAACGCCGCGCCCGTCCACTATTCCGCCAGGGTCGACGTCAGCCGGATCACTGCCACAGGGGAGCAGATAATCCCCATTCAGACCAGCAATTCCCTCGCCTACGGTTCCGTGAGCTGGCTGTCGGTCAGCGAAGTCAAAGTTCATGTCGAAGAATACATCACCAGGCGGCGCGTTCCCGTCGTGCTTGAGCAGGCCGGCGTCCTGCCGGAGGGCTATTACGCTGCGGCGGCCAGCGTGGACCCGGTCAACGTCATCGTATCGGGCCCGCGTTCCCAGGTGGAAAAGCTCGACCGGATCCAGGCCAGTTATAACCTTGGGCTCATCAACCCGCAGCAGGGGCTCCAGTATGTCGCGGTGCCCTTCAGGCTTCTGGCGTTGGACGGCAGTGAGATAGGGAAAAGCATGATCAGCGTGACCAGCGAGAACGTCCTGCTGGATACCCTGCTGGTCGAGCAGCAGGTCTACCCGCTGAAGGCTGGGGAAATAAATCTTTCCGGCATCATCAAGGGGGAGCCCGCGGAAGGTTATCAGGTCAACGCCGTCACCGCCGACCCGCCCTCGGTCATGCTGGCCGGCAGGCCGGAGGACATTGACGGCATCAGAATGCTGGATCTGTCCGTCTCCATTGACGTGAGCGGGCACAGGGATACCCTCATCCGCGCGGTCAAGGTGGAGCGCCCCGATGGGGTGGTCTACATGAGTGAAAACGCGGTGTACGTGACCGTTGAGATACTGCCGGTTCCCCCGGCATCCGGAAAAGAGCAATGAACGCTTTCGCCGACAGGCTGTTCTCCCTGCTGCTGGGGTGGACGGGGACGCTGTTCAACGGCCTCTGGAACCTGGTCACGAACAATTCGGCCGGCGTTTCCGGTTTCCTCAGGCGTTTCTGGTTACCGATGATCATCATCCTGCTCATTTTCGGGACTGTCACGGATTACGTCGTCTGGCTCATCCGCTGGCGGCCGTACTATGCCTGGTTCAGCTGGTTCAGGCGCCGTGAAGGCCGAAAACGGCTGGACGTCACCCGGCACTATATGGAAAGCCTGGACCGGGCACCCCTGGACCTGCCGGAATACCAGGATGAACAAGCCTCCCCCGATGATATCCCGATGCAGGATGAGCCGGTCTATTTTCATTTTGAGCCCGTGCCCGAAATGCTGCCCGGAGGGATTTCTCAGGAGGAACCTTTCCTTTCCGCGGGTCAGCCGGATGGAGCGCAAAAGCCCTACATCCCGTCGCTGCCATGGGAGCAGGCCCGGCAGACGCTGGCGGAGGACAGCCTGGCGGGCCAGTCCTTGTTCCAGCCTCTGCAGGAGCCTTTAAACGGCGCGCTATACCAGCCCTATTTACCGCCGGAAGAAGCGCCTGTCTGGGATGAGACGGCCGGGCCTGGCGCGCAGTCCACGCTCCCGGGCAAGGAAACGGCTCCTTCCGTGAGAAGGCGCAGGGCTGGCAGCCACAGGCAGCGCCAGCAAAGCCTTTTCCGCTCCATCAAGGACACCCTGTTTACCCAGGAAGACGAGGCCGGTTCGTTGGACAGCCTCCCGCCGCCCGTTTCCCAGGAAGACGCCTTCCACAAGCCCTATTACCCGCAGAATTATCATTACCGGGGAGATCCGGCAGGAAACCACGGCCAGCCGCAGGAACCGCCGCGGCAATGAAGGCGCGGGGACCGGACCTGCCAAAGGGATTTGTCAGGATGATCTCCCCGCTGCTGGGCAGAGGGCTGCAGGACTTTCTGGACGCCATGGAAGAGCCCGCAAGGCGGGCCCTTCGTTTTTCTGCGCGCGGGAAGCCGCCGTCTGTCGCCGGGCTGGCGGAGCCGGTCCCGTGGGCGGAAGGCGCGTTTTATCTCTCTGAATGCGCCGCTCCCGGGGCGCACCCGCTGCATTGGGCCGGCGCCTACTACCTCCAGGAGCCCAGCGCCATGGCGGCGGTTTCGGCGCTCGCTCCCCAGAAGGATGAAAAGGTGCTGGACCTTTGCGCTGCGCCGGGCGGGAAGGCCTGTTTCATCGCTGATTCCCTTGGCGAAAAGGGCCTTCTCGCGGCCAGCGACCCGGTGCCGGGCAGGGCCCGGGAACTGAGTCGCAGCGTGGAGCGCATGGGATTGCGGAATACAGTTGTCTTTCAGGAAACGCCGGAGCGGCTTTCGAAAGCCTTTCCGGGATACTTTGACCGCGTGCTGGCGGACGCGCCATGCTCCGGCGAGGGGATGTTCAGGAAAGACCCTGCCGCCAGGACACAATGGACAGAGGAAGCCCCGGCCGCCTGCGCGGCACGGCAGAAGGATATTCTGAACGCCGCCGCCGGCACGCTGCGCCACGGAGGAGTCCTGGTGTACAGCACCTGCACGTTCAACCGGCTGGAGAACGAGGATGTAGTCCTGGCGTTCCTGAAGGCCCACCCGGATTTTGAATTGCAGCCCTTTTCGCTCCCGGGGCTGCCGCCCGCCGAAGGCGGCATGCTGCGGATCTGGCCGCACCAGGCCGGGGGAGAGGGGCATTTCGTCGCGCGTATGAAAAAGGCCGGCAGCGTTACACTTCCCGGCCACTATCCTTCAAGGGCTGGATTGGATGATCTCCCATTCATCAGGGCAGCCAACCGGATGCTGCCGGACATCGTTGTCGGGGAGATCAGGGCGGACGCCCTGCTAGGCGGCGACGTTGTCATGAAGCCCGCCGTTTTACCAAACCTCGAGGGCTTGCGGGTCCTCCGCCTTGGCCTTCACATCGCGTCCGTCCACGGCAATACACTCAGGCCTGCGCACGCGCTGGCCCTGGGCGCCAGGGCCAGGAAAACGATCCCTGTCAGCCTGGAAGAGGCGGACCGATACCGCCGCGGGGAAGAACTTGAGGTGGATGTTCTCCTTTCAGGATTTGCGGCGCCCGAAATTGCCGGCTGGCAACTGGGCTGGGGGAAGGCTGTGGGTGGAAGGCTGAAAAACCACTACCCCAAAGGGCTTCGCAGGCAGGGAGCGGCGATGGATCCCTATTCAGGATAGTTTCCTGAATTCGGCTTTGGGCAGCCCATCCTCAGACAGATGCAGCAGCGCGTACTCGCCGTTCCACAAGGCGCCGGGGTTGACGCAGTAAACCCTGGAGACCAGCTCCGCCTGCTGAACGTGGGTGTGGCCGTATATTGCGATCGCCGCGCCCTTTCGCAGCGCTTCAGACGCCAGCAGGTCAAGCGTCTGCTTGACGCGGTGCAGGTTGCCGTGGGACAGGTAGACGACTTGCCTGCCGAAGGTCAGGGTCATTTCCTGAGGGGTATAGGGGTCCGGCGGGTCGCAGTTGCCGCGCACCTTGTACGCCGGGGCCAGGCTGTCCAACCCCTTCAGGCCCGCCAGGCCATCCCCTGCGAACAACACTGCGTCCGGCAGGGCTTCTTTCTTCACCTGCGCCAGCATATCGTTCAGGTATCCTGCGGTGCCGTGCGAATCACTGAACAGCAGGAGTCTCATCCAAGCGCCTCCAGCAGGC
>CAZJCB010000241.1:0-3487 GCA_964544245.1 uncultured Christensenella sp. | reverse complement strand
GGTCCTGTCCGGGTTCCTGAACACAGGGGAAGCCTCCGGTGTCCCCATTATCAGGGCACTCCTGAGCCTTAAAAACAACGGCGGCGAAAACAATGTCTTCATTGATTGCCCGCCCGGCAGTTCCTGCATGGTTTCCGAAAGCATCAGGGACGCGGACTACTGTGTGCTGGTGGCTGAGCCGACGCGCTTTGGCGCGCACAACCTGAAAATGGTGCATGAACTGGTGCAGCTGTATAACAAGCCCTGCGGCGCGGTGCTCAACAAAACCCTGCCGGGAGACGACCCGTCCCGGGACTACTGCCGCCGGCATGGCATCCCCATCCTGGCAGCGATCCCCTTTGATGAGAAGCTTGGCTTACTCAACTCAAACGCGGAAATCGCCGCCAGGGAAGACAAACAGTACCGATTGATGTTTCAGGAATTGCTTCAAAGGATAGAAAGGGAGGCCCTGGATTCGGCAGCTGGTCATTCTTAGCGGCAAGGGCGGCACCGGGAAGACAACCCTGGCAAGCGCTTTCGTCCGGCTGTCCAGGACGCGGGCCTGCGCGGACTGCGATGTGGACGCGCCGAACCTGCACCTGGTGAACGGCCGCTACACGTCACACAAGTCAGTGCCTTACTCTGGGCTTCCGCTTGCAGAGATCAACCCTGCTGAATGCATCTCCTGCGGCGAATGCCATAAGAGCTGCCGGTTTGACGCGGTCATTCCCGGGAACCCTTATCGAATCAACCCCTATGCCTGTGAAGGCTGCGGGGTCTGCACGCTGGTCTGCCCTGTTTTTGCCATCAAAATGAAGCCGCACCAGGCCGGCAGCATGACGCTGTTCAGGAAGGGGGACGCGGTGTTTTCAACGGCGAAACTCAAAATGGGCAGCGGCACTTCGGGCCTGCTGGTCAGCCAGGTCAAAAAGCGGATGAAAGACGCTGCAAGGGAGGACGTGCCCTTTGCCATCGTTGACGGCTCCCCCGGCATCGGCTGCCCGGTAATCGCGACGCTCAGCGGGGCGGATGTCACGCTCATCGTGACGGAACCTTCTGTGTCAGGCATCAGCGACCTGGAGCGCATCGTAAAGACCGCCCGCGGCTTTGGCGTCAGGGTTGCCGTGTGTGTCAACAAGGCAGACATCAACCCTGAAAAGACAGCGGAGATCAAACGCTATTGCGAAAGGGAAAATCTCTTTTTCGCCGGCGTCATTCCCTTTGACCCGGCAGCGATCCAGGCAGTGAACCGGGGGCTTTCCATCGCGGACATCCCCTGCCCCAGCGGGAAGGCTGCTGAAGAAATCTATCGGAAAATCCTTCCGATGCTCAAGACGGAGCGGCCTATTGCCTCAACGCTGTCAGCATCCGCACAGACTGCCCTGGATAAGGAAATGTTATGAACCATCAAGCCCCCTTTTTCTGGATTCTGGTGTTCGCGTCCGGCGCTTTGCTGGTCAATTCGGCCGGGATTTATGTCCTCTGGAAGAACCGCCGCTGGGCGGAAAAAACACTGGAGTACTTCATGTGTTTCGCGGCAGGCATGCTGATTGCTTCACCGCTCATCATGGCGCTTCCAAACGCGATTGAGAAGAACAGTCAAGCCGGCCTCGCGGCTCTGGCAGGATTTGTGTTCATGTACATGAGCAACAAAGTCATCAAAAAACGGACAAAGACGAAGGAACTGGCCTTTGGGATCACCGCCATCCAGGGCATCCTCATCCATTCCCTGCTGGATGGTGTGATCTATACTGTGACCTTTTCTGTCAGTACCATGACAGGTGTGCTCACGGGCCTGGGGCTTGTGGTGCACGAATTCGCGGAGGGGGTCATCACCTTCTCCATGCTGCTCAAATCAGGAATCTCCTCCAAAAAGGCCGCGCTGTCCGCGTTCTTTGCTGCCGGGCTGACCACGCCCCTCGGCGCGCTGGTCGCTTATCCCTTGATTTCCAAAATCAGCAGTTCCCATCTGGGCCTGGCCCTGGGCTTTGTTTCCGGGGTGCTGATCTACATTTCCGCTGCCCACCTGCTTCCTGAGGCCGGAGAGCATGAAAAGGAACACTCCGCTGTTTCCTTTGTTTCCGGGGTAGCGCTTGCGCTTTTGCTGCTCCTGATCAAATGACCCGGCGAAAGAACCGGTTTAAAAAAGGAGAGGTCCGATGAAGATCACTGTTTTGGCTGAAAACACAAGCGCGGCGGAGAACCTTGGAAGCGAACACGGGCTGAGCATTCTGATTCAGATGAAAAAAGCCACTGTCCTGTTTGATACAGGGTGCGGCGGATTGTTTCTTGAAAACGCGGAGAAGCTGGGCCTGGACCTGAAAAAAGTCACACACCTCATCCTCTCCCATGGGCATTATGACCATGGCGGCGGGATCCCCGCTTTCCTGGAAGTCAACAGGAAGGCGAACGTCTACCTGAGGAGAGAAGCCTTCACCTTTCTCTATGCGATCAGGGCCGGGGAGGTGACGGATGACATCGGCCTGCCGCAGGAACTGAGGGGCAATCCGCGCCTGGTGTTTACCCATGACGCGATGATGATCACGCAGGGCGTCACTTTGTATTCAGATATCAGGTTGAGTGAAATGATTCCGGACACGAACCGGAACCTGATGATGAATCGAAACGGCCATCTGGTACATGACGATTTTCTGCACGAACAGGTCGCGGAATTCCGGGAAGGCGGAAAGACGCTCCTGCTCACAGGCTGCTCGCACCATGGCATTGTGAACATCCTGAAAGACTATCAGCAGAAAACAGCGCGGACGCCGGATGTGGTCATCGGGGGGTTCCACCTCCATTCCCATACGCAGGGAAGGGCTGAAGACAGTGTGATTGACAGTGTTGCGGCCTATCTTGCCGGGACAGGCGCGCGGTATTATACCTGCCATTGCACCGGGCTTCCTGCCTATGAGGAGCTGAGAAAACGGCTTGGAAAGCAGATTGATTATATTTCCGGCGGACAGACACTCACCCTGTAAAAAAAAGGAGAACATTGACGCATGAGCGAGAACTGTGACAACAACTGCGGAAGCTGCACCCAGAACTGCGAAGACAGAAAAGCACCGGACCTGAAAGCGCATCTGAACGCGGAGAGCCGGGTCGGCAAAGTCATCGGGATTGTCAGCGGCAAGGGCGGCGTGGGCAAATCCCTGGTCACCAGCCTGCTGGCCGTCAGCGCCAACCAGTCGGGTTTGAGGACCGCGATCCTGGACGCTGACATCACCGGCCCTTCCATTCCCAGGGCGTTTGGCATCACGGGAAAAGCCAGGGGGGATGGGCTGCACATCCTGCCTTGTGAAAGCCGGGATGGCATCCAGATCATTTCGGTGAACATGCTGCTTGAAAATGACTCAGACCCGGTCATCTGGCGCGGACCCATTCTGGGCGGCACCGTCAAGCAATTTTTCAGCGATGTGTTCTGGGATGACGTGGATGTGACGTTCCTGGATATGCCCCCGGGCACCGGTGACGTACCGCTGACCGTGTTCCAGTCCCTGCCGCTGGA
>CAZJCB010000240.1:0-3499 GCA_964544245.1 uncultured Christensenella sp. | reverse complement strand
TCTCCACTCAGACCAGAAAGAACCCGCAATCTGAATGGTTGCGGGTTTTTCTTGCCCATACGGCCAGGCAACAAAGTCATTGCCATATGCAGAAAGGTTTTATCAGCTGATCTTTTTTCATCCGGATTGCTCAGCCTTTGACTGCGCCAGCTGTAAGACCCACGACAAACTGCTTGGACATTGTCAGATAAAGCGTGATGACCGGCAAGGCTGAAAGCGTCAACAGCGCGAATACCCTGGGCCAGTCTGTGGCATACTGCCCCTGCAGGCGCGTCACCGCCAGTAGCACGGTCTTCTTGTCTTCCTGCGTAATGAATATCAAGGGAAACCACAGATCATTCCATATTGGCACCAGGTTGTAGATAGCTACCGTCGCAAGCGCCGGCTTAATGAGGGGCAGCACAATGCTGTAGTATATCTTCAGCCGCATGGCGCCGTCGATATAGGCGGCCTCGTATAAGTCCTTGGGCAATCCGTGAACAAATTCTGTTAGTATAAATACTGCCGTGGGCAGACCCATGGCGATATAGACCAGGAACAAACTCCATAGGCTGTTGAAGAGCTGGAACAGTTTCATCAGTTCCAGCAGGCGAATTGTGGCAATCTTGATGGGCAACATCATGCCCAGCAGGAAAAAGAAATACAGCCCTTTTGACAGCCTGTTGCGCCAGTGTGCGAGGGCATAGGCGGCAAGCGACCCCAGTAGAAGAATCATGAACAGCGACACCACAACTACCATTGTGCTGTTGCCGAAGTACTGGAAAAAGTTGCCGCCCTTCACCACGCTGGTGTAGTTTTCAAAGGTCCAGTCCCCAGGGAGGCCAAAGGGGTTGTTATAGATGGCTTTCTTGGTCTTCAGCGAGTTGATAATCAGTAGATAAACCGGAAAGCCAACGATAAATGTCCATACCGCCATCAGCAGGTGCGAGGGGAGGTGCATATTGGCAACCCGCAAGCTCTTGGTCTTCTTATCTGCCGGCATATCCTACTCCTTCCCCTGGGTCGCGCGGAGCGTCGGGATAACGCCTGCCAGGAGAATCACGAAGATGGAGGTGGATATCGCAGCGCCAACGCCGGGCTGAGGGATGCCAACGGGATGCTCCCCGGCGACGCCGTAGCGGTAGAACAGCGAGCCGATAAGGTCCGTTGAATAATCCGGCGCCCCGTTGGGTGTCTCCATTGCGTATATGATGTCAAAGGCGTTGAAATTACTCACAAAGGTCAGGATGGCTATCATGCCGACGACGGGCATAATCAATGGCAACTTGATATGGAGGAAGGCCTGCCAGCCGTTGCAGCCCTCGATATCTGCTGCCTCAAGCAGGTCTTCGCTGATGCCCTGCAGACCCGCGACAAACATCATTGTCGGGATACCAACCCATTGCCAGACTGACACCAGCGACACGACATTGAGGGCAGTTCCTTTGTCACCCAGCCAGGGCTTGGCCAGGAAGGCAAACCCCATGTCCCGTAGGGCGTAACCGCCAAATTGAGGGTTGAGCAGCAGCTTGAACAGGTAGCCCGTCACCATCACCGCGATAGTGCAAGGGATAAAAATGACCGTCTGGTAAAATGCCCGGCCGCGCATGGTTCGGTTAGTCAGTACCACCGCGAATAACATGCCCAGCATATTCTGCAGCAGCATGTGGTAGGCGAAAAATACCCAATTGTTACGGAAAGCGCCCCAGAAACGTTTTGATATGACTTCATCGGTGAAAAGCTTGACATAGTTGTCAAAACCTACAAAGGTTCTTGTGCCGGTGGTGCCTTCATATAGGCTAAGCCGTACTGAGTCTACCATAGGGTAGGCCATGAACAGGGTATATACAGCCAGCGCGGGCAGTATATACCAAATCCAGTACCGCGCGCCGGGGTTTAGCCCGCTGCCGCTTCTGTTGAGCTGGATTTCTTTGACCTGCATGCTACAGCGCCTCCCTGCATATCCTACTAAAAGGCCGGGAGCCGGTCCATTGGCTCCCGGTTTGATTTGATCATTCCTTGGTTTATTTGCCCAACACCTTGGCTTGTTCGGCTGCGAACACCTCGGCGGCTGCTTCCGGTGTGGTCTCGCCACGTGCGATGGCATTAAGCTGGTCCACCATCGGTGTGTACATATCCAACAGCC
Source organism: uncultured Christensenella sp. (assembly GCA_964544245.1). Lineage (GTDB taxonomy): Bacteria > Bacillota > Clostridia > Christensenellales > Aristaeellaceae > UBA6115. Next base: position 1,374 of record CAZJCB010000240.1, on the reverse strand, counting down.
TGGCCCAGACGAAACGAGCGTCCATAACCTTGCCTTCGTTGAGCGCCAGAATCTCGGTTACCCGCTCATCGGCAAAGGTAATTGGAGCATTAATCATCGGGAAGAAGCCAAGCGGCAGGTAGGTGGAAGTGGTCTGTGCGCCCTCGGGGCTGGCTAGCCAGGCCAAGAATGCCTTGACTTCCTCGGGGTGCTTGGTGGCATTATTGCCCGTGATGCCCATGTCGGGATGGAAGCACATACCGGGGGTGTTGGCGGCCGGCGCCGGGATAGCGAAGCTGCCCCAGTTGAGGTCGGGATAATCCTTACCCCAGATACCGCAAGTCCAGGAGCCGTCGATGAACATGGCCGCGCGGCTGTTACCCACCATCGCCGGTCCATCTGAGTTCGTGATGGACTCAAAGCCCATCGGTAGGAATTTGGCCAAGGCTGCATAATCTTGAAGCGACTTGAGGAAGACCTCGTCGTTCATTTTCTTCTCGCCGCTCTCATATTTTGCGCGTTCTTCAGCGCCGCCCACATAGTTGGGCAGCATGCCTAGGTACACGCACTCCAAGATGTCCCAGTTGGAGGCGATACCATTGGCGAGGGGCTCTATACCCTTTGCCTTCAGCGCTTCGCACACAGCCAGGAACTCTTCAAATGTCTTGGGCACTTCCAGGCTGCTCTGGGCGAACACATCCTTGTCATAGTAAATAATCTGGCTGACTGCGGCAAAGGGCACGGCAAAGGCTTTACCGTCAGGCGTCTGCCAGGCATTGAGCGCAGATGCGCCAAAGTTTTCCTTCACGCCGGGAATATCGGTGCAGTCCATGGAGAAGCCTGCGTCAAACAGCTCCTGACCCACAGCATAGGAACGGGAATAATAGAGGTCGGGGCCTGTGCCGTTGTCAAGCTGCAGGCGCAAAGTGGCATTGTACTGGTCAGATACCGTGGGTTCAAAGGTAATCTGCACGCCAGTCTCTTCCTTATACTTGTCCAGCAGTGCTTGAACCTGCACAATATCATCTGCGCGCCAGGAGCCCATCGTCAACGCCACAGGGGAGGTAGTTGCCATGGCAGGCAGTATGCCAAGCAACATCATCGATACCAGGAGTAGGGCGGTCAACCTTTTCATGAATGAAACCCTCCTTTTATTGTCCTTTGTAAAGGAAGTTTACCATACTTTGGAGATGCAGGCAATGAGATTCGTAAAAAACATAATCAATACGAGATTTATGTGCCTAGCCCGCATGGACAGGGGCATCAAAGCTTTGATCCCTGGGATATGCTGAAAGAAATAGTCAGGATCACAATCAAGCGGGATAAAGCCCGCCAGCAGATCAGGAAGGAAACAGCGGAGCATCCCTTTGGCACTGTGAAATGGTATGACGGCAT
>CAZJCB010000239.1:2168-3513 GCA_964544245.1 uncultured Christensenella sp. | reverse complement strand
ATGCCGCTGTTTGCCGGCAACATGGCCGTGGCAGGCTCCACGCGCATGCAGGTGACCACCGTCGAGCTGCTCGTCGCCGGCGCGGCGCTGGAACTGGCGGCCTGGTCGTGGCTGAAGGAGAACCTGACCCGGGAGGAACTGCTTGCCGCAGGCGCCGGCGCGCTGGAGCCCCAGGCGTACGCGGACGGGTTTGAGGACCTGGTCCTGCAGCTGTCCCGGGGGGAGGCGCTGGACGGGCTGGCCAGGGCGGTGGAGTTTGAAGCGGACACCTATACCCGGGAAGGCCTTGTTACCTACGTCACCCACGACTACCTCCAGGACATCCTGACGGACACGACCGAGCGGCAGCCGACTTTCACCCTGCCGCCGTTCCGGCGCACGGACGACCCCGCGGGCCCGCTCTCCTGGGCCTATGCCAAGGACCCGCTCTATCCGGCCTCCGTCGCCTGGCAGCACATCATCAGGCGCCCGCTCAAGGGCCTGGACTGGACCCGTGAAGACTACGTCCGGATGGGCGCCGCGCAGAAGATCATCGACAATCCGCCCGAGGTGGGCTCCGACCAGCTGTCCTACTATGACCTGGGGAACAGCGACGATCCCTCGCGGTACGCCCGGCACCCTTCCCGCCTGGTGCTGGTGGACGTCGACGGCCGCAGCGCCCACGACGGCTGCGCGGCCTGGTACCGGGAGCACCTGGCGAAGTTTGACGGGGGCCTCGTGCTGCGCCTGGGCGGCGTCCCGGAGGAGCGTATCGGCGAAAACGAGCTGCGCGTCCCCGTCCGGCTCCCCCATACCCTCATGGACCTGCTGCCGCACCTGATGGTCAAGCTGGCGTTCAACCTCCTGTCCACCGCGACGATGGCCAAGATGGGCCGCGTCTGGAGCAACTGGATGATCCAGGTGCTGCCGACGAACAAGAAGCTCATCGACCGCTCCGCCCGCATCATCGCGGAACTGGCCCGCATCCCCTACGGGCAGGCCTGCGAGGAGTTCTTCAGGAGCTACCTCGGCCGCCCCAAAGGGGAGGAATACCGCGAGAGCTACGTCGTGGAAACGCTGCGCCGCCTGGGCGTGGACCCGGACCGGGAGGAAGGGCAGCCCTGAACGCCTAATCCGTTTCCATAATCACGCGCCGGGCATGGTCGTCCACCCCGAACGCCGTGCCGTATTCCTTCCTGATCAGCGCCCCGCGCATCCGGGCGAGGCCCTCATAGTACTGCAGGTACCTGAAATCCTTCGAGTGCTCCGTCAGGTAAAGTTTCCGGACCGCGTCCTTCCACAGCGGGAACGCGTCCGTCACGTCAAAATAGGCGTAGGGCACGAAGCCCTCGCTGTCCTCCCAGTT
>CAZJCB010000239.1:0-2068 GCA_964544245.1 uncultured Christensenella sp. | reverse complement strand
GGGGTCCGTGCAGATGCCGGTGAACCAGCCCCTGCCGTTCTCCTGGCGGTCGACCGGGCCGGTGAACGCGACGACGTGCCCCGGCACGGTGGCGGCCAGGATGGGCCGCGGGCTGGGGGAGGAGGTCTCCTCCCGGAGGACCTTTCGCCAGTATTCGCTCCCCACCCGGTCGCACATCCCGTCAAACTCGTAGCGAAGCGATGGGTCGTAGAGCCCCGCCGTGATGCCCTGCCGCCTGAGGGCCTCGCGCTTTTCCTCAATGTCCGGCTGCTTTTGGAAATCCTCAAGGTCAAGGTACATCGCGGCCTCGCGCGCCCTGGCGGTGAAGCCGCGCTTTTGCAGAAAGGGGTAGGCCGGGCCCGCCTCGTCGACGCCCGGGGCGTTGTTGTGCTCATGCCCCGGCGTGCCGGGGACGACCCAGTCAAGGGTAACGGGGTTCAGGCTGGACACCGCCAGCCTGTTCTTGTCCAGGGCGCGGAAGGCCCTTTCCAGTTCCGACAGGAGAAGGCTGGCGATGCCCCGGCCCCGGGTTTCCCTGTCCACCAGCAGCATCGTGAGGTAGCCGGGGGTGTTCTCCCCGGTCTGCCCTGGCAGGAAAGTGCGCAGGCGGCAACCGGCGATGAACCCGCGCGCCCGGCCCGCCTCTTCCGCCACCAGCAGCAGGTCCCCCTCGCAGTGCTCGCCTTCCAGGAATTTTTGCCGGAAATACGCCGCCGTCAGCCTCCTGTAGGGCATCTCCCCGGAAAGGACGGACCCGTTCCACAGGCGGAGGACGTCGGTCAGGTGATCCTCTTCAAAGCGAACGATTCGCATGGGTATCCCCCTCCTGAACAGTCTGCCGGCGCGGTTGCGGGGTCCTGGGAACTGTCGCTTTCCGTATCATACGCGAAAGCGTTCCCTGTCGCTGTATTCCCGGCGAACATACGACAGCCAGGGACCCCTTCTCCCTGTGCCTGGCAGCCGCGCTGTGATGATGTGAGTCTGCCTTGCATAAAGCTTTTCCTGATTGCAGGATAGCACATCACAGAATGCCCGTCCACAGGCGGAGCCCGTGTCCGTTTCTGCGGGCATCAAAACAGGTGCGCAAGGGAATCTGAAGCGGGAAGTACGCCATTTACGCGCCTTATCCGCCGGCCCGCGCCGTGCGTCCGGTGGGTAAATGGAGGGAAGGAGTCCCTTGATAATCCTCATTTTTTCAGTTCTGAAAGCATTCAGCCTCCGGAAAAGCCGGATTCACCGGCGTGTTCACGCGTGGACGTCCCTTTGGCCTCCGGACGCGCGGCGCGGCCGGGCGGAAAAGGCGTGTAAATGCCGGAACGTGCAACAAAGAGAGACGTCAGGCCGTTTTGTAACGACCTGACGTCCCGAAACTTATCATGCTTTGTCCTGCATTCGTTGTTGACCCTTACACAGGCTGCATCGCCCCGGCGAAGGCCAGCCAGGCCAGCACGCTCTTGGCGACCAGGCTCAGGATGATGTAATCCCGCTCGCCGTAGAGGTAATTCTGCCACTTCCCGACCTTTTTGTACTGCAGGATCATGTTGACGGGGAAGAGGTTGAAGAACACGAAGTAGGAACCGAAGATGGCGTACACGAACCAGGGCACCTGGGAGAGATCCGAATTGCCGAAGGCGTACAGGAACACCACCACCCAGGGCACCAGGCCCGCAAAGGTACCAAACCAGAAGGAGATCCAGCTGGTCTTCGCGCGGCCCTGGTTGAGCATCTCCATCAGGAGGCCAAAGAGGTTCATGCTGGCGTTCAGGGCGAACAGCAGGATCAGCGCGCCGACGTCGTACATCCCCAGCAGCATGGCGATGAGCACGATCATCACCGAGGAGCTCAGCGCGTACTCATACCAGCGGAAGGGGTTGATGTGCTTTTCCAGGCCGCGGTTGTAGACCGCGTTGGCGCCGGGGGCGGAGATGATGAAGTGTGCCAGGGCCGAGAGGAAGAGGAAGGCCGAGACGCACAGCGCGAAGGGCACGTTCCACACCGTTTTGGTGTCCGTGACCAGGCGCATGGCGACCTCGTCAAAGGTCAGGAAGTTGGACTGCATCGGCAGGCG
>CAZJCB010000238.1:0-3514 GCA_964544245.1 uncultured Christensenella sp. | reverse complement strand
GTTCTGGCGGTGTTCGCGCTGAACTTCAACGCCCTGTTCACGGAGTATGACATGTCCGCGACCTTCGCCTCCACCTACGGCACCAGCTACGCCATGGTGATGCAGGCCATGACCCGGGAGGAGGGGCTGTACGGCTACAACATCAACGCCTCCGGCCGCCGCGCTGCCTCCACGGTGTTCATCATGCTGCTCTCCGGCCTCATCCTCTACCTCGTGTACGGCCTGGGCGCGCGCGACCTGGGCGAGCGTCTGACCGCCAGGGAGAAGCGCAGGAAACGCGTCGCCAGGGTGCTGGCGCGCCTGGGACTCGGGCCGGCCGGATGACCCGGGAGGAGTATGCCGGGTTCTGTTCAGGACTGGAAGGCGCGGCGCTGGACCAGCCCTTCAACCGTGATCTTGTCACCACCGTCGCCCGCCATGCGGGGAACCGGAAATTCAGCTGACCCGGCCGCGCCCCCTGCGGCGGAATGCGGCAGGAACAGAATAAATACAATCCAGGCCGCCGGGATCGCCGCGCCGGGCTGAAGGAACGGGAATCCTTTATTCAGTATGGGATTCCCGGGCGGGGGACGGAACCCCCGTCCAAGGGACTTGGGGGCGAATATTCCCCGATTTCCTTTATTCTGCTTTGCAAACCGGGCCCTTAACCGGTTTTTGAAATTTTCGCTTGACAGATTTCCACATTCTGTTATTCTCTGTCCAACTTCATATTCCTGTTGAAGGATAGAGGTGTGGGGTACAGGAGTACCGCAGGGGAGCCGCCGGACGGCCACGATCCTGCCGGGAAAGGGGAACCACCGAAACGGGCTGGAGGTCGGATCCGACCCGTTGGGCGCCGGGAGAACATCCCGGTGACTGTCACGGCAGACGCCGTGGAGCGCTATCACGTCACCACCGCTTCGATCGGGCGGCGAGGGCTGAGCGCTCTTGCCGCCCGAATTTTATGCTGGAGGGGAAAACCATGAGGAAGAGACTGTTTGCCGGGATCCTGGCCGCCCTGATGCTGCTGGCCGTGATGGCCGGCGCCGAGACCCTGCGCGTGGGCATGGAGTGCGATTACGCGCCGTTCAACTGGACCCAGACGGGGGAAACCGAATTCAGCGTGCCCATCGCCGCCGGCGGCTACGCGGACGGTTACGACGTCCAAATCGCGCGCCTGGTGGCCGAAGGGCTGGGAATGGACCTGGAAATCGTCAAGACGGCGTGGGACGGCCTGCCCCTGGCGCTGACTTCCGGGAAGATCGACGCCATCATCGCCGGCATGAGCCCCACCCAGGAGCGCAAGCTGGTGGTGGATTTCACCGACCCCTACTATGAGAGCGACCTGGTCATCGTGGTCAGGGGGGACAGCCCCTTCGCCCAGGCCGCGGCGCTGGAGGACTTCAGCGGGGCCAAAATCACCGGCCAGCTGAACACCTTCCACTACTCCGTCATCGAGCAGATCCCCGGCGTGGAAAAGCAGGCGGCGCTGGAGACCTTTACCGCCATGATCGTCGCCCTGGCCTCCGGCCGCATTGACGGCTACGTCAGCGAGCGCCCCGGCGCCCTGTCCGCGATGATCTCCAACCCGGAGTTCTCCTTCGTTTCCTTTGAAGAGGGCAAGGGCTTCCAGACCCTGGCGGAGGACACCACGGTCGCCGTCGGCCTGCGCCAGGGCAGCGAGCTGAGGGAAAAGATCAACGTCCTCCTGGCCGGCATCAGCCGCGAAACCCGCCAGCAGATGATGGACGATGCGATGGCCCGCCAGCCGCTGAGCGAGTAAAGAACGTTCTGAGGAAAAGACATCAGGGGGACTCAGTCCCCCTGGACCCCCTGCAAGGGAGTTCATCCCTTGACCCGGCAATGATCTATCGATTGCCGGTATGATTGGAGATATTTTGCCAAGTACTTTTTTTGGCTGGATCCGATTCCTTCTGGAGCAGTACGGCGGCCTCTTCCTGACAGGGGCCGCCACCACCCTGCTCATCGCCGTGGTGGGCACGGTGGTGGGCTTCGTCATCGGCCTGCTGGTCGCTATCGTGCGCACCATCGAGTTGAAGCGCGGCGCGGGGCGGCTGAAGAAGCTCTCCCTGGGCGCCGTCAAACTGCTGCTGAACGTGTACATCGAGGTGTTCCGCGGCACGCCGATGATCGTGCAGGCCATGGTGGTCTACTACGGCGCGCTGCAGTACCTGGGGCTGGACATCCCCGCGCTGAGCGCCGCTTTCTTTGTCGTCTCTATCAATACCGGTGCCTACATGGCGGAAATCGTGCGCGGCGGCATCCTGAGCGTGGACGTGGGGCAGAAGGAGGCCGCGACCGCCGTGGGCATGACCCACTGGCAAGCGATGGTCAACGTGATCCTGCCCCAGGCCGTGCGCAACATCCTGCCTTCCGTGGGCAACGAGTTCGTGGTCAACATCAAGGACTCCAGCGTGCTCAACGTCATCTCGGTCACCGAGGTGTTCTTCATGTCCAAGTCGGCGGCGGGCACCTACTGGAAGTATTTTGAGGTCTTCTTTATCACCGCCGTCATCTATTTCATCCTCACCTTCACCTTTACCCGCCTGCTGAGGCTGGTGGAGAAGAAGATGTCCGGCAGCGGGAATTATACCGTCTACGGCTCCCAGTCCAGCAGCGAGGCCGAGATCGCGGTGCCGGCGGAAAAGGAGGTCTTCCATGGCTGAAATCATCCGCGTGGAGGGCCTCATCAAGCGCTTTGGTGGCAACGAGGTGATTTCCGGCATCAGCCTGTCCGTCGCGGCGGGCGAGGTCGTCTGCGTCATCGGGCCCTCCGGCTCCGGCAAGAGCACCCTCCTGCGCTGCATCAACCTGCTGGAAACGCCCGACGGGGGGCGGATCCTGTTCAAGGGACAGGACGTGACGCGTTTGCCCGCCAGCCTGCTGCACGCGCGCGTGGGCATGGTGTTCCAGCAGTTCAACCTGTTCAACAACATGACCGCGCTTCATAACTGCGTTTCCGGGCAGATGAGGGTCCTGAAGCGCACCCGGGAAGAGAGCGTGGAGAAGGCGATGCGTTATCTTGAGCGCGTGGGTATGCTGCCCTTCCGCGACGCGCGGCCCGCGCAGCTCTCCGGCGGGCAGAAGCAGCGCGCCGCCATCGCCCGGGCGCTGTGCATGGACCCGGAAGTGCTCCTGTTTGACGAGCCGACCAGCGCGCTGGACCCCGAGATGGTCGACGAGGTGCTCTCCGTCATCCGCACCCTCAAGGACGGCGGGCTGACCATGCTGATCGTCACCCACGAGATGGCCTTCGCCCGCGACGCCGCCGACCGCGTCGTGTTCATGGACGCCGGCAAGGTGGTCGAGGACGCGCCGCCGGCCCGGCTCTTCACCGCGCCTGAAAACCCGAGGACAAAGGCGTTTCTGGCCAGGACGATGCGGGGCTGAGACGAAATTACTAGAGTTTATTGGGCATTGCATCCCCAAACCCCGGCCCGGGGAGTTCAGTTTGAGCCCTCAATTATCACGAAAACAGGAGAGACGAAAGGAAACACGAAACAAGCCCAGGCAC
>CAZJCB010000237.1:0-3552 GCA_964544245.1 uncultured Christensenella sp. | reverse complement strand
ACCTCATCGACGCCTTGAGGTACGCGATGGAGGGGGACAGCAATGAGAAGAGGGCCAAGGCCGTAAGGCGGTGGCTGTGAAGTCGGCTCTTTGAGCCTGTAAGGAAGAATCAAGGAACAGGGCGGTTGAGGCAACCGCCCAAGATCAGGTGAGGGCATACACCTAAACCACGGGCAGAACCTGAGGGGTGGATCCTGGCAGCCAACCTTTTCCCGTGATGCGAAGCATCACATTTCCCAGCCCGGCTTGCCGGGCGGCGGCATTACGTCCCTCCATCGCTTCACAATCGCTTCACATGCCGCAGGCACGCTTCACAGCCTCGGAGAGGCGGCTTCCCAGGTTCTCTTAATCCGCGTTGGAGATCAGGGCTTCCATGATCTGCGGATACACAAAAGCAAACGTCCTCCTGTCAAGCAGGCCGAAAATTTCCCCGTTTCCGCTGAAACTGTGGTTGTCCCACCAGACGCAGCTGAAACCGCGCGCCCGCGCCAGGGCGGTGTAGACCGCGGTGAAGTCGATCCTGGACTGCAGGTTGCCGCCCTTGTCCCGGGCCCCGAATTCGCCGATGACCACGGGCACCTTCAGTTCCATGGACTTGCTGTAAAGGCTGTCCATGAAAGAGGCGATTTCATTGACGTCAAAAGCGTTCTGCGCGCTGAAGGTGTCCCGGCTCCCGGCTTCTTTGGGGGACTGGAGCGCGAAGTCGTAAGGCGTATACGCGTGGACCGACAGCAGGAGCCGGTCAGCCGTGCCCGGGACGTCCCCGGGCATGGCGAAATCTTCATGCAGGCAGCCCTGCACCGACGCGGCGTAACCGGGCAGCAGGAGATACCTGCCTGCGTTCATCCCGCCGGACGCGCGCACGGTGTCCACAAAGTGCTGGTTGAGCGCGTTGATGGTTTTCACCGCGTCCGCGCTTGCCGGATCCTTGGGGTCCAGATGCCACTCGAGCCTGGTGCCGGCCAGGCGCGGTTCATTCATGCTTTCCATGATGAGCCGCTCGTCGTGATCCCGGAAGGCCGCCGCCAGCTGGCCCCAGACCGCGCCGAGGTATCGTTTGGAACTCTCCAGGTGCCCGCTGTCCGGGTAGATAAAATCTTTTGCTACGTCATGGTGGGTGTTGATGATGACATAAAGGCCGCGGGCCAGCGCGGCGTCGGCGACTTCCTTCACACGGGCGAGCCAGGCCGCCGAAATCGTGAAATCTTCGCCGGAGACGTGGTTGTGCCAGGACACCGGGATACGGACCGTCTTGAACCCGGCTTCCTTCAGGGCGTCAAACACCCCGGGGTCCGTCAATACTCCTGTCCAGGCCTTCTCGTAGTCAAGGCCGTCCTTGATCCCCGGGACATTGTTCGCGTCAAAAGTGTTGCCCAGGTTCCACCCTGCTTTCAGGTTCCGCGCGAAATTGAACGACTCCAGGTCCGGAAGCGGTTTGTGTGCATAACTGAGCCTGGGCACGGTAATACCCTCCTTGATGGTGGTCGCGGCGGTGCAGCCGGTAAATATCAATAAAATGAGCAGCAGCGCGTTGAATCTTGCCTTTTGCATCCACGTTCCTCCGCGGCGCCTGCCGCCCGGCAAGGGCCGGATGGAGCCAGGCTCCATCCGGCCGGGAAGGTGAAGGGCTCAGGAGATCCCTTCACCCGGTCGTTCCTATTTGTTGTTGACAGCGTCCAGGGCGGCCTGCCAGACGTTCTTGGATTCCTCCAGCTGTTCGGCGACCGTCCGCCATCCGCCGCGGCCGTAGGTGTTCCAGTAGAACTGCGGGCCCAGGTCATAGCCGGGCACCATGTTGGACAGGAAGGTGACGCCGTACTCATTCCGGCGCATCATGTCGATGGTTTCATCCACCGCGCGCGCGTCCGAGAAGAAGTTGTAGTAGCTGGACTTCCAGGCTTCCTCGTCCTCATACCCGGGCGTCGGGTCGGTGTACAGGTCAAAGGCGGTGGCGATCTTTTCCGCGCGTTCCGCGTCATAGTTCGCCGGGATGACATAGGTGTTGTCGGAGTAAACCGTCTTGTAGCCGTCGCCCTTGGGGCCTACGGGGAACATCACAAAGCCGTAGGGGTCGGTCATGCTGGATGCCAGCGTGCTCTTGAAATAGTCCTGGTGGACGGTCATGGCGACGTCGCCGTTGATGAACGCCGCGAAGGTCCAGTCCCAGTTGGCGCCTTCGGGCTGCGGCATCTCATAGGTGGTCGACATTTTCACGACCCAGTTGGCCGCTTCCAGGAAAGCGTCTTCGCTCGTGGCGTTGTACAGTTTGCCGTTTTCATCCTTCTTGACGAAGGCGGCGTTGTTGGTCGCCAGCGCGACGTTGAACACGCCGCCCTGCTGGCTCGCGGTCGCATAGACGTCGATGACGCCGTCGTTGTCCGTGTCGCGGGTGATTTTGGCGCAGATGTCCTCAAACGCCTGCCAGGTCCAGGTGCCGTCGCGCTGCATGTCGTACAGGCTGTCCGGGTCGATGCCAGCTTCTTCAAGCAGCCGCTTGTTGAACCAGATGCCGTCGCGCGGCTCGCTGGCGATGGGGCGCATGCCGTAGATGCTTTCGCCGCGGGTCATGACCTCCAGCACGCTCTTGTTCCATTTTTCTTCTGTGAAGTCAAGCGCCTTGAGGGTCGCCAGGTCGTAGAACAGGCCGTTCACCATCGGCGTGGCCACCACGTCGGGGCGCATGATCAGGACGTAGTTTTCCGGCCCGCCGGTCGTGACAAAGTTGGTGAAAAAGTCGGGGTTGTCCGCCCAGCCGCTCACCGCGACCTGGCGGATCTTGAAGTTGTAGGTGTCCTGGATCCACTGCTGGTATTCCGCTGTCGCCTCTTCCGCCGCGGTCGCGGGCGCGGCGGGATCGCCGCTCCACCAGTCGCCGATGATCACCTCGATGCCGCCCAGGTCAAGGGTGTTTCCGTTTTCGTCCTTGCGGATCTCGATCGTCTCGCCATAGCTGAACTCGTAGGTTTCAGCCAGGGCAGCCAGTCCGCCAAGCGCCATCATCAGCGCCAGCGCCAGGGAAAGGGTCCTTTTCATGATGGTTTCCTCCTTCTTTATTCTATCACCCGTTCAGTTCTCCTTTAGAACGGGAAGATATCCGTGCAAGGGTCACTCTTTGATGCCGGTAGCGCTGATGGACTCAATGAACCAGCGCTGCGCGAACACATAGATGAGGATCAGGGGCGCCGTGACGATCAGCACGCCGGTCGAAATGATCTGCATGACGTAGCCCACGGGGGGCGAGGTGATGCCCATGCGGGTGGACATATAGGTCCTCAGGCTCTCCGCGAGGCCGGATATCCTGACGGAGAGGTACATCACGTTCGCCGTCGGCAGGAAGAGCCGGGTATAGAACACGTCCGTCCATTGCCAGACAAAGGAAAAGAGGAAGCAGCTCACCAGGATCGGGACAGCCTGGGGCAGCAGCACGCGGGCGAAGGTGCCGAACGTCGAGCAGCCGTCAACATACGCGGCTTCCTCCAGGGACAGGGGGATGGAGCGGAAGTACTGCCGGATCATGAAGATGTACAGCCCGTTCTTCAGCCCCATGCAGGT
>CAZJCB010000236.1:0-3558 GCA_964544245.1 uncultured Christensenella sp. | reverse complement strand
TTTGACACCACGCATTTCTGCCTGGCCTATTGCGCCGAGATGGGGCTGGACAGGACGCACCCGCAGGTCGGGAAAGCGGCGGAGCGGTACCTGGGCATGATGGGGGAGGACGGCGACTGGTACCGCCATTTTTCGTGCCTGTACGCGTACAACCTGCGGACCTACCTGCTTTTGGGGTATCGCGGGGACGCGCGCCTGGACAGGACGATCGGCCTGCTGCTTTCGACCCGGCGGCCGGACGGCGGCTACCTGTGCGACATGCACGAAAGGCCGGGCAGGAGGCCGGAGAAGAGCTGCATCCGCGGCTCGGTGAAAGCCCTGACGGCGTTCGCGGAGCTTCCGGAATACTGGCGGCATGAGCGGTGCCTCGCCCTGGTGGACTATTTCCTGGGCAGGCATGGTATCTTCAGGAAGGACGACCACGGCCGCTTCGTCAACGGCGATATGGAGCGCAACACGTTCCCCATCGTCTGGCGCGCCAACGTGTGGGAAATCCTCTGCGCGCTGAGCAAAATGGGTTGCGGCGGGGACGGGAGGCTCAGCGACGCCTGGGACGTCCTGGAGAGCCGCAGGGATGAGCAGGGGCGCTACCGGCTTGACTGGACGCCAGCCCAATGCCCCTGGAAGGTTGGGAAGCGCGGGGAGCCCAACAAGTGGGTCACCCTGTACTGCCTGCTGGCGAAACAATTCGCGGGACGTTGACCCCGGAGCTTTCCTTCAGGCGGGCGCGGACATGCCGCGGTCCCTCCGCGGGCGCGTTCCCGTTTGATGACGTAGCGCCCCTTCCCCTGTCCGCGCATCGTCGTCTGGATCTGCCTGACGTTCTTTCCGCCCCGGTAACTACGTTTCCCACCCATCTGGGCGGATATTGTCCCAATAAGTTTCCACGAGCGCGCCGAATTATTCGTTCCGGGGGTTGTATCCGGCCGCCTCACCGCCATATAATCGCAAACGGGTCTGCCGCCTGTAGCCAGGGCGGCGGAATCATAACAAACTGGAGGAATCCCGCATGAAAAGATCGATCAGTGTCCTGTTGTGCCTCGCGCTCCTGCTCTCCCTTGGTTTTGCGAACGGCTCAGAGACGTTCACCGGCCGGGGAGCCAGCAAGATCGGCGGGGAAGGCTCCCTGGTGGTGGAGGTTGCCCTGGGCAGCGACGGGGCGATCACCTCAGTCGATGTGGTGGAGAACCGCGACACCCCCGGCATTTCGGACCCCGCGGTGGCCGCGATCCCGCCGGCCATCGTTGAAAATCAGTCCCTGCTGGTCGACGTGATGGCGGGAGCTACCTATACCAGTGAAGCGATCCTGCTCGCGGTGCGCGACGCGCTCGTCCAAGCCGGGGCGGATCCCGCGAAGTACGAAAAGACTATTGAAAAATCCGCCGAAAAGGCCGAAGACCTGGCGCTGAGCGCGGACGTGGTGATCATCGGCGCCGGCGGCGCGGGCCTGACCGCGGCGGTGCAGGCGCATATGAACGGCGCGACGGTGCTGGTGCTGGAAAAAATGCCGAAAATCGGCGGAAACACGATCCAGGCTGGCGGCGCGCTCAACGCTGTAGACGACCGCAGCGAGACGGCGATCAAGAACAACGACTCTGTCGAGTTCCATTACCAGCAGACGCTGGCCGGTGGCGATTTCCAGGGCGATCCCGTGCTGGTGCACATCCTGGTCAGCCGCGCCTGGGAAGCGGTGGAGTGGATCCAGGCGCTGGGCATGCGCTTCCTTGATGGCACTTTCACTGTAACCGGCGGGCTCTGGCCGCGCGCGCACAAGCCGGAAGATCCGGTCGGCACGGGTTTCTTCAAAACCTATCAGGCCTATATCGACAGCCATGAAGGCATCCAGGTGATGCTCAACACCACCGCCACGGACTTTATCCGCGACGATACTGGCCGCGTCACCGGGGTCAGGGCCACCGGCGAGACCGGCAACCAGGTGACCGCCATGGCGAACAAAGGCGTGATCATCGCGACGGGCGGTTTCTCCCGCAACGTGGAGCTCCGCCAGGCCTATAATACCCAGTGGGCCGACCTGGGGCCGCAGGTGCCTTCCACCAACCATCCCGGCGCGACCGGCGACGGCGTGAAGATGCTGATGAAAGTCGGCGCGGACCTGATCCAGATGGGCAATATCCAGCTGCTCCCCCTGGGCGACCCGAAGACCGGCAGCCTGTCGGGCAACATCGAGTTTGGTGTGGACAGCCGTATTTTCGTCAACAAGGAAGGGAACCGCTTCGTCAACGAAGGCGGCCGGCGCGACGAGATGACCCAGGCGCTGTTTGAGCAGACCGACAGCTTCATGTGGATGATCATGGACGCGGACAAGTACCCCACCGGCGAGGAAAAGAACAACTTCAACGAAAGCATCAACTCCCTCATCGCCGAAGGCCGCGCCTTCAAGGGTGAGACCCTGCAGGACCTCGCGGAAACGATCGGCGTGCCCTACGAAAACCTCAAGGCCGCGCTGGACGTCTACAACAAGCACTGCGAGACCAAGGAGACGGATACCTTTGGCCGCACCCTCTACGGCACCCCCATCGACACCCCGCCCTTTTTCGCCGCCGGGCGCGTGCCCACGGTGCATCACACGATGGGCGGCGTGCGCATCAACGAATTTGCCCAGGTCCTCAATGAGAACGGGAAAATTATCCCCGGGCTGTACGCGGCGGGCGAAGTGACTGGCGGCATCCACGGCGCCAACCGTCTGGGCGGCAATGCGCTCGCCGACGTCCTCGTATTCGGCCGAATCGCCGGCGAAAGCGCCGCGATGGGCAGGTAAAACAGGCACGGTGCCACAGGCCGGCGGCGTTCATCGCCGCCGGCTTTTCCTTGGGCTGGTTGCGCCGATTGGCATCGGATCTCTGCGGCCGATGCGCCGCACGTTCCGATTGGAAAACATTCCCGGACTTCTCATCCGTTTCTTATCTTTTCCCCATGGCCTTTTCATCCCGCCGGTTTATGATGCGCAAGGAGTGAAAAGGCGCGGGGCTCAGGCCCCGGGACCCCCGGGGAGGGGGAAAGGAGAGGGAAGATGTTCAACAGGACGCGGCAAAACCCAGCAATCCGTTTTCTGGACAGGCTCAGCGGCCAGGGGCTGGCCGGCCGGTACGCCGGCGGCTGCCACTGCGAAAGCCATCCCTGCACCTGCGGCGCGATCGCAGACGAGTGGAAACGCCAGGGACAGGCCGCGATAACGGACCTCTATCCCGTGTACCAGTCGAACTGGTACGTCAGGGGCAACTGAGCGGGAAAGAAAACAAGGGGGCCGGCTGAACGCCGGTCCCTTTGCCATCCGGGGTACCCGCGTGGCCGTTCGGGCCTTTGGAGCCGTGACGCAAGCCCGGAACGGAAGCCCTGTTCGCGTGATCAGTCCGTGATCGGCTCGAAGAAAATCTCATCTTCCTCCACCTCCGCCCGGATGACCAAGTCGGGGGTTTCGGGCAGATTTTCCGGCAGGCGGATAGACCAGCTGTGCGCGCCTTCGCAGGTCTTCCCCTGATGGAAGCCGAGCTCCCGCCCGTCCGCCAGGAGGGTGGCGCGGCGGAGCCGGTTGCCCAT
>CAZJCB010000235.1:0-3575 GCA_964544245.1 uncultured Christensenella sp. | reverse complement strand
TCCGTCGTGTCAAAGCGTTCATGACTGAATCCAGTATGAAAAAGGAGACGAATCGCTCCGTCTCCCGCTGTCGTGAATCATTACTTCCGTTTACGCCTTCGGTTTCCGCGGCTTTTTGGCGGAGGCTTCGGGCTTTGGCGCTTCCGCGGCGGTTTCCGCCCTGGGGGCGGCCTTGGGCTTCCTGGCCGCGGGCTTTTTCACAGGCTCAGCGGCTGCCTTCCCTTTCGGCTCTTCCGCTTTGGCGGCCTTCGCCCCGGGGGCCTTCTTTTTCGGCGCTTCGGGCTCAGGCTCTGCCTTGACCGCCGCCACGGGCGCCGGTGCGGTCTTCGCTTCGGCAGCGGGCTTGACCGCCCTGGGCGAGGGGCCCAAGAGCATCGGCAGCAGCTTCTGGTACAGCTCCAGGTAGCGCCGGGAGGAGTTCAGCCAGGAGTAGTCGCTCTCCATCCCCCGCCGCTGGAGCATGGCCCAGGCTTCCTTGTCCCCGCGGTAGTACTTCAGGGCGCGCTGCAGCACGTGCAGCATGTCGTGCGCGTTGTAGTTGAAGAAGGAGAAGCCGTTGCCCTCTCCGGTGTACTCGTTGTAGGAGAGCACCGTGTCACGCAGCCCGCCGGTTTCCCGGACGACGGGGACCGTGCCGTAGCGCATCGCGATCAGCTGGCTCAGGCCGCAGGGCTCAAAGGCCGAGGGCATCAGGAAGAGGTCCGCGCCCGCGTAGACGCGGTGGGCGAGGTTGTTGTCCATGACAAACTGGGCGGCCACCCGGCCGGGGTAATTCTGCTCGGCCCAACTGAAGAGGTTGACATAGCGGGACTCGCCCATGCCCAGACAGACCAGCTGGATGTCCTCGCGCATGATGTCCGCGATGACGTAGTCCACCAGGTCCAGGCCCTTCTGGCTGTTAAGGCGGCCGACCATGGCGATGACGGGCACCTCGGGGCGGACTTCCAGCCACAGCTCCTCCTGCAGCGCCTTTTTGCAGGCGGCCTTGCCGGAGAGGTCGTCGACGGTGAAGGTCTGCGCGATCCTCGTGTCCGTCGCCGGGTCGAACTCGCGCACGTCCAGGCCGTTGAGGATGCCGGAGAGGGAACTGCGCCTGGCGCGCAGCAGGCCGTCCAGCCGCTCGCCGTAGAAGGCGGTCTGGATCTCCTCGGCGTAGCTGGGGCTGACGGTGGTGACCTGGTCGGCGTACACGGCCCCGGCCTTGAGGAAGTTGACGTTGCCGAAGAACTCCAGCTTGTCCCCGGTGAACACGCTGTCGGGCAGGCCCAGCATGTCCTGCACGTCCTTCATGCCGAAGATGCCCTGGTACTGCAGGTTGTGGATGGTGAACACCGTGCGGATGCTGTCGTAGCGCGGCAGGCCCGCGTACTGGATGCGCAGCAGCGCCGGGATCATGCCGGACTGCCAGTCGTGCGCGTGGATGATGTCCGGGGTGAAGGGGATGAGCGGCAGGGCGTTCAACACCCCGCGGCAGAAGAAGGCGAAGCGCTCATGCTCGTCCCCGCCCAGGCCGTAGATGTAACTGCGGCCGAAATAGTAGCGGTTATCCAGGAAATAGTAGGTGACCCCGCCCTTTTCGAGCTGTTCGATGCCGCAGTACTGGCGCCGCCAGCCCAGGCTGACCTCAAAATCGGCCGTATGGACCATCCTGCGCTCATACTCGTCGGAAATCATGCTGTACTTGGGCATGATGACGCGCACGTCGTGCCCCTGCTCGGCCAGCGCCGGCGCGAGGGAACCGACAACGTCCGCCAAGCCGCCTGTCTTGCAGAACGGCACGCACTCGCTGGCGGTAAACAGGATCTTCATCGGGAAACCTCCTTCATCGGGCAGAAACCTCAGGACGAGGCTAACAAAAGCCGGGTCAGATTGTCAAGTTTTTGGCGATGACGATGGGATGGGCGCGGGGCGCGATGAGGCGCACGTTGTCCCGCAGGGTGGTCTGCTTGTCCAGGATGCAGTTCTCCACCTCGACGCCCCGGGAGATGACCGCGTCCTGCATCACGATGCTGTTGCGGATGACGGCGCCGGGTCTGACGACCACGCCGCGGAAGAGGATGGAGTTGATGACGGTGCCCTCGATCAGGCAGCCGTCGGCGACCAGGGCGTTTGACACCTGGGAGTCGCCGATGTAGCGCGCCGGCATCTCGTCCCTCAGCTTGGTCCACACCGGCTGGTCGTCCCGGAACACCTGGGCGCGGAACTCGTCGTTGAGGAAATCCATGTTGGCCTGGTAGTAGCTGCCCACGGAGTCGATCATCCAGATGCGGCCGGGGCACTCATAGCCGCCCACGCGGTAGACGCGCTCGGAAACCATCTGCGCCAGCATGTCGCGGGAGAAGTGGTGCTGGCCGGAGGCGACCGCGCGGTCGGTCATGTCGACGAGCAGCTCGCGCCGGGCGATGAAGGCGCCGATGTAGGTGTTCTCAAAGTGCGGGATGGTCGGGTCAAACTCGATTTTGGTGACCAGGCCGTCCTCCACCTGCAGGTAGCGGCCGGACCCGTTGCGCCTGGCATTGCGGTCCTTCGTGTACACCAGGGTGATGTCCGCCTTGTTCTGCAGGTGCTGGCGCACGACGTCGGAAAAGTCCGCCTGGTAGAGCACGTTGCTGTCCGTCACCGCGATGAAGCGCTCGGACGACCTGCGCATAAAGTTGATGTTGGTGTGCAGCGCGTCCAGCAGGCCCTCGTACACGCCCACGTTTTCCCGGGACATGTAGGGCGGCAGGATGGTGAGGCCGGAGCGCTTGCCGTGCAGGTTCCACTCGCGCCCGCTGCCCAGGTGGTCCATCAGGCTGTGGTAGTTCTTCTGCATGATGATGCCGATGTTCTTCACCCCGGAATGGATGAGGCTGGCCAGGACGAAGTCAATGAGCCGGTAGCGCCCCGCCATCGGCAGCGCGGCCGGCGCGCGCCAGCGGGTCAGTTCCTGCAGCTCGTCCAGGCGCTCACCTGTATAGATCAGACCGACGATATCCTGTTTCATTTCTTTATACCTCACTCCCCCAGCTGCTCGCCGGCGTGCAGCCGGTGCCCGGGCGCTACAAGGGTATGGCTGCCGACGACCGCGATGTCGCCCGTTTCCCCGCCGATGACCGCGTTCTCGCCGATGACCGCGTGCTCGGCGACGATGGCGCGCCGGATGACGGCGCCCTTCCGGATGACCGCGTGGGGCATGATGACCGAGTCGATGACCTGGGCGCCCTGCGCGACGTAAACGTCCGCGGACAGCACGGAATGGGTCACCTCGCCGAAAATCTCGCAGCCTTCGGTGACCAGGCTGTCCCTGATCTTCCCCTGGGGGGAGGCGTAGTGCGGCGGCTCGCCCACGTTGCGGGCGTAGATGCGGAAGTTGCGGTCGTGCAGGTTGATGGGCGGCGGCGAGGAGAGCAGGTCCATGTTGGCGTCCCACAGGCTCTCGATCGTTCCGACGTCCTTCCAGTAGCCCTCAAACCGGTAGGCGGTCAGCCGTTCGCCGGCCGCGAGCATGTTGGGGATGATGTTCTTGCCGAAGTCGTTGGAGGACTTGGGGTTCGCCTCGTCATGCTCCAGGTAGTGGCGCAGTTTTTCCCAGG
>CAZJCB010000234.1:0-3633 GCA_964544245.1 uncultured Christensenella sp. | reverse complement strand
TCGGTGTAATTCTCGGAAAGCCAGCGGTTGACTATTTCGCTTCCTGCGACATCGAGCGTTTTGTCGCCAGCCGCAGGGGCTGGATCGACAGGCACCTGGCGGCACTCAAGCCCGTCAGGGAATACAGCCCGGACGAAGAGGAGCGGCTCAGGAAGGCGGCGCAGGAGCAGCTGCCGGGCCTGATCCGGCGGTACGGCGACCTGCTGGGCGTGCGCCCGAACCGCCTGAGCGTCACTTTTGCCAGGAAACGCTTCGGCAGCTGCAGCGGGAAGGGGGGCGTCAGTTTTTCTTTCCGGCTGTTCGCCTACCCGGCGGAAGCGGTCGAGTACGTCGTGGCGCACGAGCTGGCCCACCTGAAGCAGCTGAACCACTCCCCCGCCTTTTACCAATTGCTCGCGGGCGTCATGCCGGATTACAAGGAGCGCGCGAAGCTGCTCAGGCAGCCGCCGCCGGGCGTCCCCGGAAACGGTCAGGCCGGGTTCCCATAAGGCCGTTTATCAGCAAATTCTTTCTCGAATGAGTCAGGGCAAGGAGGCTTCGGATGTACAGGATCACGGCGAAAACGCGCCTGAGCGGGAACGCGTCCAAAATCACGGTGCTGGCCCCCCTGGTCGCCCGCAAGGCACAGGCCGGCCAGTTCATCATCCTGCGCGCGAAGGATGACTCCGAGCGCATCCCGCTGACCATCCACGACCAGGACCGGGAGCAGGGCACCGTGACCGTGGTTTACCAGGTGGTGGGCGCGGGGACGATGGAGCTGGACACGCTGGAATCCGGGGACAGCCTGCACGACTTGGTGGGCCCCCTGGGCACCGCCACCCGGACGGAAGGCATCCGGAAGGCCTGCGTCATCGGCGGCGGCGTGGGCTGCGCGATCGCCTATCCGGTCGCCCGCAAGCTTTATGAGCAGAGCAGCCAGGTGCACGCCGTCATCGGCTTCAGGAGCCGTGACCTGGTCTTCCTGGAAAAGGAATTCGGGAAGGTCTCCCACGTGCTGAAGGTCATGACGGACGACGGCAGCTACGGCAGCCACGGCCTGGTGACCCAGGCGCTGGAAGAGCTCATCCAGGCGGGGAACCGCTACGACGAGGTGATCGCCATCGGCCCGCTGGTGATGATGAAATTCGTCAGCCTGCTGACCAAAAAATACGGCGTCAAAACCACGGTGTCCATGAACCCCATCATGGTGGACGGCACCGGGATGTGCGGCGGCTGCCGGCTGACGGTGGGCGGGCAGATCAAGTTCGCCTGCGTGGACGGCCCGGACTTTGACGGCCACCTGGTGGACTTTGACGAGGTCATCAGCCGCAATACGATCTATCAGGACTTTGAGCGGCGGGAGCGCGAGGAGAACTGCCTCCTGTTCAAAAAGGAGGTTCAGGAATAATGGCCCGCAACATGTCCCCCGCCAAGGTCGCCATGCCGGCGCAGGACCCGCAGGAGCGCGGCCGGAACTTCCAGGAGGTTGCGCTGGGCTACACCCGGGAGATGGCGATGCAGGAAGCCGCCCGCTGCCTTGAGTGCAGGCACAAGCCCTGCGTCGCCGGCTGCCCTGTCCGGATCGACATCCCCGCCTTCATCCGGGAGATCGCCCGGGGCAACATGGAAGAAGCCTTCCTCATCCTCAACCGCGACTCCGCCCTGCCGGCGGTCTGCGGCCGCGTCTGCCCGCAGGAGGCCCAGTGCGAGCAGACCTGCGTCCGGGGCATCAAGGGGGAGAGCGTCGCCATCGGGCGCCTGGAGCGCTACGCCGCTGACTGGCACCGGGAGAACGCCTGCAAGCTGCCGCCCAGGCCGGAGCCCAACGGGCACAGGGTGGCCGTCGTGGGCGCGGGCCCCGGCGGGCTGACCGCCGCGGGCGAGCTGGCCCGGATGGGCTACGCGGTCACCGTGTTTGAGGCGCTGCATCTGCCCGGCGGGGTGCTGACCTACGGCATCCCGGAGTTCCGCCTGCCCAAGGACATCGTGATGGCCGAGGTGGACGCGCTCAGGCGGCTGGGCGTGGAGATCCAGCTCAACACCGTCATCGGCAAGACGCTGACCATCGACGAACTGATTGAATTTGGTTATGAGGCGGTCTTCATCGCCAGCGGCGCCGGCCTGCCCCGCTTTATGGGCATCCCGGGCGAGTCGCTGAAGGGCGTGTATTCCGCCAACGAATACCTCACGCGCATCAACCTGATGAAGGCCTACGAAAAGGACAGCCTGACGCCCATCATGCACGGCAAGCACGTGGCCGTGGTGGGCGGGGGCAACGTGGCCATGGACGCCGCCCGCTGCGCCAAGCGGCTGGGCGCGGACGAGGTGTCCATCGTCTACCGCCGCGGCATGAAGGAACTGCCCGCCCGGCTGGAAGAGGTCCACCACGCGCAGGAGGAGGGCATCACCTTCCGCATGCTGACCAATCCCGTGCAGGTGCTGGGCGACGCACACGGTTGGGTGCGCGGCCTGGAATGCATCCGCATGACCCTGGGCGAACCGGACGCCTCCGACCGCAGGCGCCCCATCGAGGAGCCCGGCAGTAATTATGACCTGCCCGCCGACGTGGTGGTCATCGCCATCGGCACCTCCAGCAACCCCCTCATCCGGCTCACGACCCCGGGGCTGGAGACCGACCAGTGGGGCTGCGTCAAAACCAAGGGCGAGGACGGCCTGACCAGCCGGGAGCGCGTCTACGCCGGCGGCGACGTGGTCACCGGCTCCGCCACCGTCATCCTGGCCATGGGAGCGGGCAAGGACGCCGCGAAGGCGATCGACAGGACGATCATGATTAAAGATGCCGGTCCCAACCATTGACACTTTGACGCGCCGGTTCTTTTCCGCCCCATTGTTTTGTTTTCCCAAGCGGTATGAAGTTCGGAAACACTCATCGCTTTATGCCACGCCCATCAGCAGGCAGCACTCATGCAAGCAGCGGCGCGTTCTGCCTGCAAAGCGGTTTATACCGGGTTTATACCGGTTTATACCGCTTTTTACCGGGTTTATACCGGATCGCAAAAAGCCCGAAACCCGTTGATCCGCCTCGCTTTATTGGGCCTCTCGGAGGGGTTTATACCTATATACCGGGTTTCGCCCGTAGTAAACTTGGGACGAACGCTCTTCATGCAGGAGCAATGTCAGCAGCCTCTTGAAAACGGCATCTCTTCATCAAACACAGAACCCGCCCGTGACCGGCGACAGATAGAGGTGATCTGTGAAGGTAAGGAGATATATAAAGCAAACACCCGTCACTTTTAAGGAAACGCCAGTGAACCATCACCCTGATCATCCTGAAGGGATAAACAGGCCAATGTATTTGCTCTGCAGAGGAATATGTCACTTCCTATAACTGAATGTCCGTCAGGACAGTTGTGTCATCATCGATGCCTGTCTCTCCTGATGAACGTTTCATCCATCGGCATCATGCCCTGGGTAAACGAAAGGGACAGGCCGCTTATGACAGCATGGCCTGTCCCGGATGCAGGGCGGAAAAGCTGAAGATGAGAATTCTACACGTCCGAAACCCGGTATTAAGGTACAACCCCCCCGCCAACACCTGATTTCCTGAGGTTTTTCAAGGGATTTCAGGCTTTTCCGTTTCCGGTATAAACCCGGTATAAACCGGTATAAACCGGTGAAAACCCGGTATAAACC
>CAZJCB010000233.1:0-3643 GCA_964544245.1 uncultured Christensenella sp. | reverse complement strand
GACGCGGCCGGGTTCCGAAACCGTGTATATGCAAAAACCGGGTACGTGATGCGGGAAAACGGCGTGCCCGTCGGGCTGATGTGGTACTGCGTCCTCTGGGACAACCTGCCCTTCCTGAACCTGATCTTCGTCCTGCAGGAGCACAGACTCAAAGGGTATGCAGCGCAGGCGATGGCGCAGTGGGAGGCGGAGATGAAAGGGCGCGGCTACAGGATGCTCCTGCTCTCCACCCAGGTGGATGAGGGCGCCCAGGCGTTCTACCGGAAGCTGGGCTACGTGGACTGCGGCGGCCTGGTGTTCGAGGGCACGCCGTTCCACCAGCCGATGGAGATGTTCATGCGCAAAGTGCTGGTCTCAGACTGAACCGCGTCAACGCGGAAGACCCTGGGGAAGCCGTTTCAATGCTCATGATGAGTCGTTTACCGTAAGAAAACTCAAGCGGCGTCTTGCCTTAAAAGCACAGCGTCAATTCCCCTCCGCGGCCAGCCGCTCCCTCAGCGCCAGGACCTTCTCTTCGATCAGCTTGGCGGTCCTGATGAATTCTTCGTCGCTTTTCCCGCTCGGGTCGTCCAGCCCCCAGTCCTCCCGGAAGCGGGAGGGCAGCCAGGGGCATTTTACGTTGCACCCCATGGTGATGATACCGTCCAGCGCGGGCAACTCGTCGGTCAGTTTGGAATGCTGCGTCTGCTCCATGTCGATGCCGTACAGCTGTTTCATGATCCGCACCGCGTCCTGGTTGATCCGCGGCCTGGTCTGCGTCCCCGCGGAATAGCTTTCAAACACGTCCCCCGCAAGGCGCTTCCCCAGCGCTTCGGCCATCTGGCTGCGGCAGGAATTGTGGACGCAGATGAAGGCGACTTTGGGTTTGTTCATCATTCGGCTTGATAGCCCGGGAACGACACGGTGATCGTCGTGCCCTCCCCCGGCCTGCTCTTCAGGGTGATCTTCCCGCGGTGGTATTCCGCCGCGTGCTTGACGATGGACAAGCCCAGGCCGGTGCCCCCCGTCGCCTTGGAGCGGCTGGCGTCGGTGCGGTAAAAGCGCTCAAACACGCGGGCATGGTGCTCCGGCGCGATGCCGATGCCGGTGTCCCGGACGGTGAGCACGGCCTGCGGCCCGCCGCTGACGGTGACTTCCACGGCGCCGTTCTCATTGTTGTACTTGATGGCATTGTCCACCAGGTTGTAGCACAGCTCATCCAGCAGCGTCGCGTCCCCCAGGATGTCGGACTCCCCGCCGGAAAAGCTCAGGCTGACCTTCTTCTCCTGCGCGGAAAGCTCCAGGGATTCGCAGGCCGCCCGGGCCACCTCCAGGAGGCTGACCTTCTCCCGCTTCCCGCTCAGGTACCCTTCATCCAGTTTGGACAGGCGCAGGATGTCCTCCATCAGGTTGATCATCCGGCTGCTCTCCCTGTGGATGAGGTGATAGAACTGCGGGAGGTCCTCCTCCTTCACCATGCCGTTTTTCAGCATGTCGGCATAGCCCAGGATGGTGGTCAGCGGGGTGCGCAGCTCGTGGGACACGTTCGCCGTGAACTGCTTGCGCATGGCCTCGCCCTGCATTTTTTCCGTCTGGTCCGAAAACAGCAGCACAGCGCCGCGCCGGTTTTCCAGCTGGCTGGCAGAGAGCACCAGGTTCCTGCCGTCCTTTTCCAGCATCCCCTGCGCGCTCCCCGTGGCGCGCATCGTCTGGAGCAGCTGCAGGACGGCCGGGCTGCGGTTGATCTCGGGCATTCCCTTCCCCAGCGCTTTCCTGCTGTCCACGCCCAGCATCGCGCAGGCGCTGGCGTTGATGAGGATGACCTCGTCCCGGGGCCCCAGCGCGATGAAGCCCTCGTGCATCCCGCCCAGCAGGGCGTCCAGCTCCTGCTGCCTGGCCTCCATCGCCTCCACCTGCGCGCGGTTCTGCTTGTTCTGCGCGTCGATGCGCCGCACCAGCGGCAGGAGCTCCTCGGACACGCGCGCGTCCTCCGGGTGGTCCAGGTCGATGGACAGGAGAGGTTTGAGCAGGCTGGCGCTGTAATAATTGATGACCGGCAGGCTGAGCACGACCAGGCTGATGATGCCGAAGATGATGAACGGCGCGATGCCGGAGGCGACCTTCCGGGCCAGCTGTTCCGGCGCCGACAGCCGCAGGACGCTGCCGTCCGCCAGGCGCTGCGCGATGTAGACGAGCTGGGCGCGGACGGTGTTCGAATACCGGACGGATTTCCCGGCGCCCGTTTCCAGCGCCTGCCGGACCTCCGGCCTGTCCAAATGGTTTTCCATTTCCCGGCTCACCTGGTTGTCAAACAGCACCGTGCCGTCCGCGCCGATCATGGTCACCCGGGACGCGCTTATCAGCCCGTCCAGGGCCCGCGCCGTCCCCTGCGCCGCGATCCGGCCGCTCAGCAGGGCCGCCTCCTCCGTCAATTGCCGGGAGAGCTGGTCCAGGGACACCGTGTTGACGATCCCTGCCGTGAGCAGTGAGGCCAGCGCCCCGAACACCACGATGAAAGCCGCGAGCCCGATAAAGATCCGTTTCCTCATTCCCGGTACTCCTTCATGCCGCCCGCGGGTTCATGGGCCAGGCGGTACCCGGACCCGCGACGGGTCTGGACCAGGGGGGCGGCGTCCCCCAGCTTGACGCGCAGGGTGCGCACATGCATGTCCACCGTGCGCGTGTCGCCGGTGTAATCGCTGTCCCACACCCGGCTCATCAGCTGCTCCCGGGTGAACACCATGCCCGGGCTCCCCATCAGGCACTGCAGCAGGCGGTATTCCTTGTTCGTCAGGCTGACCAAGGCGCCGTTCACCCGGACCTCCTGCCGCCCCGCGTCCAGGTGCAGCGGGCCGAAGGCCAGTATCCCGCTGTCCTCCTTGCCTTCGCTGCGCCGCAGGACCGCGCGGACGCGCGAGAGCAGTTCCATGATCCCAAACGGCTTGACCACGTAGTCGTCCGCCCCCGCGTCCAGGGAGCGAACCTTGTCCAGCTCCGAGTCCTTGGCGGTGAGCATGATGACAGGGATGTCCCGCGTGCGCTCGTCTGCGCGGATCCCTTCCAGCAGCCTGCCGCCGTCCACGCCCGGCAGCATCTGGTCCAGCAGGATCAACTGGGGCAGCCTCCCCTTCAGGGCCTCCAGGAAGGAACGCCCCTCGGCGAAGCCCTCCGCCTCGTAGCCGGCCTGCCTGAGGGCGTACAAGACCAGGTCGCGGATGCCCTGGTCGTCTTCCACTGAATAGATCACGAGAGCCTGTCCCCCTTGTACTCGCCGGTCACGGCGAACTCGACCCATTCGGCGATGTTCACCGCGTGGTCCGCGCTGCGCTCAAAGTATTTGGCGATCATCAGCATGTCCAGCAGCTGCGTGCCGTTGGGGGTGGTCCCCAGCCTGCAGCAGGCGTCGATCTGCCCCATCAGGTCCCTCTTCACCTGGTCAAACAGGCCGTCCACGATGTCGTCGTCCGCCATGACCGCCCGGGCGAGGCCGAGGTCCAGCGCCACGTAGGCGTCGATGGCCTTGTGCACCATTTTCGCCGTCTCCACCGCCATCAGGGGCAGGTGTTCCGGCAGGGCCAGCAGCTCGCCGTCCAGCGGCATGGTCAGGATCTCGACCCATTCGGCGATGTTCACCGCGTGGTCCGCGCTGCGCTCAAAGTATTTG
>CAZJCB010000232.1:2651-3648 GCA_964544245.1 uncultured Christensenella sp. | reverse complement strand
GGGCCTTCTTGATACCTCATCGACCAATGCCGGCAGAAACTCCTACGATTACCTGAAGAACCTGTCCTGCAACGCCGGGGCCGCGGAAACAACGCGGATGGATTATTCGGTGGGAGACTATATCGCCGACACCTGGACCCTGACCCTGAACTCGCAGGAAATAGTCAAGCGGACGGAATTCGCCGACGTCGGCCACTCCTCACTGGGCTTTCACTTCAGCCATGACCCGTCGGTCATGGCGTGGTTCTTTTCACAGTCCCTGAGGAACCGGTAGCCTCCCTACATGCTGCGCCGGTACTGGCCGCCCACCTCGTAGAGGGCGCCGGTGATCTGTCCGATGGAGCAGTGGCGCACCGTTTCCATGAGCTCCGCGAATATATTCTTCCCTGACAGTGCCGCTTCTTGCAGACGCTTCAGCGCAGCCGGCGCCTCTTTTTCGTTGCGCCGGTGAAATGCCTTCAGGCGCGACAGCTGCGACAGTTTCTCTTCTTCCGTGGCCCGGGCCAGCTCGACCTTCGCCGCTTCCTCTTCCGGCGCGGCCCCGGCGTCGATAAAGGTGTTTACGCCCACGATGGGAAGCTCGCCGGTGTGCTTCCGGTGCTCGTAGTACATCGACTCTTCCTGTATCTGGCTCCGCTGGTATCCCTTTTCCATGGCCCCGAGCACGCCTCCCCGCTCGGTGATGCGATCGAACTCCGACAGCACCGCCTCCTCCACCAGGGCCGTGAGCTCCTCAACGATAAAGCTTCCCTGCTCCGGGTTCTCGCACCGGGCCAGGCCCCATTCGCGGTTTATGATCTGCTGGATGGCCAGGGCCCGCCGCACCGACTCGCGGCTCGGCGTGGTGATCGCCTCGTCGTAGGCGTTGGTGTGGAGGCTGTTGCAGTTGTCGTACACCGCGCAAAGGGCCTGCAGGGTCGTGCGGATGTCGTTGAACTGTATCTCCTGGCTGTGGAGGGACCGCCCCGAGGTCTGGATATGATACTTGAGCATCTGC
>CAZJCB010000232.1:0-2641 GCA_964544245.1 uncultured Christensenella sp. | reverse complement strand
CATCGGCGGGAACAGCTTGGTCTGCTCCAGCGCGGCGCGCAAGCTGCTGCCCTCACGCACCCGCTCCGAGGCCTCGACCAGCCGCGCCTGGGCAGAATCGTTGGTCAACACCTCGGCACTGCTGCGCATCCCCTCGAGCCGCGGCACGGCGCTGGAGTTGAGGATGCTCAGGGTGCGGGCGTAACGGGCGGTGTTGATGCCGCGCGCCACCCGGCCGATGACCGTGTACTCCGGGTCCATGCCGTTGGAAAAAAAGAAGGAGAGGTTCGGCGCGAAACTGTCTATGGCCATGCCCCGTGACAGGTAGTATTCCACGTAGGTGAAGCCGTTGGCCAGGGTGAAGGCGAGCTGGGTGATGGGGTTCGCCCCGGCCTCGGCGATGTGGTAGCCCGAGATGGAGACGGAGTAGAGGTTCCGCACGTTGTTCTCGATGAAGAACTGCTGGATGTCGCCCATCATGGTGAGGGCGAAGTCGATGGAGAAGATGCAGGTGTTCTGCCCCTGGTCCTCCTTGAGAATGTCCGCCTGCACCGTGCCACGCACGTTGGCAAGCACCTCAACCCTGATCGCCTCATCCTCCTCCGGGTTCGGCCGGCGCTCATGCTCCGCGTCGAAGCGGTCACGGCGCTGGTCCAGGGCCGCGTTCAGGAACATGGCCAGCATGATGGGCGCCGGCCCGTTGATGGTCATGGACACCGAGGTGTTGGGCGAGCAAAGATCGAAGCCGCCGTAGAGCACCTTCACGTCGTCGAGGGTGCAGACGCTCACCCCGGAGGTGCCCACCTTGCCGTACACGTCGGGCCGCGGGTCCGGGTCGCGGCCGTAGAGCGTCACCGAGTCGAAGGCGGTGCTGAGTCGCTTCGCCTCGAAGGACGCGGACAGGAGCTTGAAGCGCGCGTTGGTGCGGGCCGGGTCGCCCTCGCCGGCGAACATGCGGGTCGGGTCCTCGTCCATGCGCTTCAGGGGAAACACGCCCGCGGTGAAGGGAAACCGTCCCGGCACGTTCTCCTCCCGGAGCCACCGGTATATCTCGCCCGGGTCGGTGAAGCGCGGCAGTGAAATCTTCGGCAGGGAGCTGCGCGCGAGGGACTCGTAGCGAAGGGGCGTCCGGATCTCCTGGTCCCGCACCTGGTAGACGAGGTCTTCCCGGCAGTACTCTTCCCGGATGGCCTCCCACTGCGACAGGAGGTCCCTCGTTTCCTCGCCGAGGCGTTCCTCAACGCCGTCTGCCTCGTCGCGCAGCCGCGATGCGGCCGTGTCACCCGCCAGGGCCTTCGCGGATTCGCGGAGGTGCCAGGCCAGGCGCACGGTCCCGGCCTCCTCTTCGGTGCGGCGGTGATAGTCCCGCACGGTCTCGGCAATTTCCGCCAGGTAGCGCGTGCGCCGGGGCGGTATGATGATGGTCTTCGATGACGATGCCCTTCCGGCGGGCCGGGGCAGGGCTGATGCGAAGCGATTCTTCTTTTTCGCGTTCACCAGGTCGAGGAGGTAATGGTACAGGGCGGTCACGCCGTCATCGTTGAAACGCGATGCGATGGTGCCGAAGACCGGCATCTCCTCCAGGGAGCTGCCAAAGGCCTTGCGGCTCCGCTGGACCTGCTTGCGCACGTCGCGGAAGGCGTCGTCGGCCCCCTCCTTCTCGAACTTGTTGACGACGACCGCATCGGCGTAATCGAGCATGGTGATCTTCTCCAGCTGCGATGCCGCTCCGTACTCGCTCGTCATCACGTAGACGGAGCAGTCGGCGATATCGGAAAGGCCGGCGCTCCCCTGCCCCACGCCGGCCGTCTCCGCGATGGCCAGGTCGAAGCCCGCGGCCCGAACAATGGCCAGGGCATCGGCCAGGGCGTCGGAGAAATCGGTGTTGTGGTGGTTCGCCGCGAAGGAGCGCATGTACACGCGCCGGCCGGTGATGGCGTTCATGCGGATCCGGTCGCCCAGGAGGGCGCCGCCGCTCCGGCGCTTGGCCGGGTCGCTGCAGAGGACCGCGATATGGATGTCGCCGAAATCGCGCAGGAGCCGCACCACTATCTCGTCGATGAGCGACGACTTGCCGGCGCCGCCGGTGCCGGTGATGCCGATGACGGCCATGTCGCCCCCGGCGGCCATGGCCCTGACCTTCTCCATGACCGGCCCGTAGGAGGCCGATTCGCGCCGGTGCGCCGTCTCGGTCATGGTGATAAGCCGAGCGATGGCCTGCTTCTTCTCGGGCGCGAGGCCGCTCACATCGGCCTCAGGCGCGTCGGGGATCGGGAAATCGATAGCGCCCACCAGGTGATTGATGATCCCCTGGAGACCCCACCGTGTCCCGTGGTCCGGGGAGTAGATCTTCGCCACGCCGTACTCTTCGAGCTCCCTGGCCTCTTCCGGGACGATCACGCCTCCGCCGCCGCCGAAAACCTTTATGTGAGAGGCGCTCCGCTCTTTCAGCAGGTCGATCATGTACTTGAAAAATTCCATGTGGCCGCCCTGGTAGGATGAGACAGCTATGCCCTGGACGTCCTCCTCGATGGCGGCGCTCACGATATCGTCCACCGACCGGTTGTGTCCCAGGTGGATCACCTCGGCACCGGAATCCTGGAGGATGCGCCTGAAGATGTTTATGGACACGTCATGCCCGTCGAAGAGGGACGTGGCGGTC
>CAZJCB010000231.1:0-3690 GCA_964544245.1 uncultured Christensenella sp. | reverse complement strand
CCGATGACAAGGCGGATGTTCCGCAGGAAGAAACGGAGAAAAACGATCCGAAAACAGCCAAATAACCACGAGGAGGGTGCGCAATGGAAATATTCAATAATACGACCAAGGTCGTCCGGGATGATCTCGAAAAGAATATTACTCCCGGAAGCCGTATCTCCATCGCTGCGGCCTGCTTTTCCATTTATGCTTATCAGGAACTGAAAGCCCAGCTGGAGGCGTGCGACGAGCTTCGATTTATATTCACGTCACCGACCTTCGTGGCAGAGAAAACACCAAAGGAACGCAGGGAGTTCTATATCCCCCGCCTTAAGCGCGAAAAGAGCCTGTACGGAACTGAGTTTGAAGTCAGACTGCGCAATGAACTGAAGCAGAAAGCGGTAGCAAAGGAATGCGCAGAATGGATGAGGAAGAAAGTCAGGTTCCGCTCCAACACCACCAGAGAGGGCATGAACAACTTTCTGGTAGTGGAGGACGCAGAAGACACTTACACTTATATGCCCATGAACAGCTTCACTACGGTGGATCTGGGCTGTGAGCGCGGTAACAACCTCACCAATATGGTCACCCGTATGGAGAACCCTGCCAGCCAGGAGTTCCTGCGGATGTTTAATTCCATATGGCAGGATGAGGGCAAGCTGTCCGATGTGACGGAAGAAGTCATCGAGATGATATCCGCCGTCTATCAGGAGAACTCCCCGGAGCTGGTCTATTTTATGATCCTCTACAATATCTTCAGCGAGTTTCTGGAGGATATTTCGGAGGATGTGCTTCCGAACGATGCCACCGGCTTCAAGGACAGCGTGGTATGGAACAAGCTGTTCAACTTCCAAAAGGATGCTGCGCTTGCCATCATAAACAAGCTGGAGATGTATAACGGCTGTATCCTCGCAGACAGCGTCGGTCTTGGTAAGACCTTCACTGCCTTGGCGGTTATCAAATACTATGAGGGGCGCAATAAGAACGTGCTCGTTCTCTGCCCGAAAAAGCTGTCGGAGAACTGGATGACTTTCCGCGGGAACCTCATCAACAATCCGCTGGCGAATGACCGTCTGCGCTACGATATCCTTTACCATACGGATCTGTCCAGGGACAGCGGAAACACCGTCATAGGCCTCCCTATCGACCGCATCAACTGGGGCAACTATGATCTGGTGGTCATTGACGAGAGCCACAACTTCCGAAACGGAAACGGCACGGACAGCCGGGGCGGCGATAAAGAGAACCGCTACATGAGGCTGATGAACCGTGTGATCAAGCCCGGCGTGAAGACGAAGGTACTGATGCTTTCCGCAACGCCGGTCAACAACCGTTTCTATGACCTGCGTAATCAGCTGGCACTGGCATACGAGGGTGATCCGACGGAGTTCAATGAGAAGATGGGTACCAAGTCGGATATCGATACCATCTTCCGCCAGGCACAGAAGGTTTACAATGCCTGGTGCAAGCTGCCGGAGGAGCAGAGGACGACTGCGACGCTTCTTTCCCAGCTGGACTTTGACTTTTTCCAGGTGCTGGACAATGTTACCATTGCCCGCTCCAGAAAACATATACAGACCTATTATGATGTGGCAGACATCGGGAACTTCCCCGACAGGAACAAGCCGGTATCCCTGCGTCCAAAGCTGACGACGCTGAAGAATGCCATCAACTACAAGGATGTATTCGAGATACTGTCGGTGCTGCATCTGACCATATACACGCCTACCATTTACATTCATCCCAGCAAGCTTTCGAAGTATCTGGACGAAAAAGAGACCGAGAACTTCCGCAAAGGTCGTGAACTTGGTATCCAGCGCCTCATGAGCATCAACCTGCTAAAGCGTATGGAAAGCTCCGTTCATTCTTTCCTGCTGACGGTGAAGCGTATCTATGACTATATCTTTGACACCGCAGAGGTTATCGATGCCTTTATGGCGGGCAAGGGCTCGGCATCGCTGGATGAAATGAGAGACCTTTCGGGAGCATCCACCGAGTTCGATGATGATGACCAGAACACCGATTTCTTCACAGTGGGTAAGAAGGTTCAGATAGACCTGCGCGACATGGACTACATTTCCTGGAAACGCGATATCGATGAAGACCTGGAAAACCTGATCCTCCTTATCTCGATGGTGGAGGACATCACGCCGGAGTACGACTTCAAGCTGAATGAGCTGCTGCGTGTTATCCGTGAGAAGGCTGCAAGCCCGATCAATCCCGGCAACAAGAAGATGCTCATCTTTACGGCTTTTGCTGATACGGCGGAGTATCTGTATGAGAATGTCAGTGCGATGGCAAAGAAGGAGCTGGGGCTGAATACGGCACTTGTTACAGGCTCCGTTGACGGTCAGACAACCATACCGAAGTTCAAGGCGGACATGAACCACGTGCTGGCCTGCTTCTCTCCGAAGTCAAAAGACCGTGATGTGCTGTACCCGAAGGACAGTGCCGATATCGATATCCTTATCGCTACGGACTGTATCTCCGAAGGTCAGAACCTGCAGGACTGCGATTACTGCGTGAACTATGACATCCATTGGAACCCCGTGCGCATCATTCAGAGGTTCGGACGTATCGACCGTATCGGCAGCCAGAATAAGGTGATCCAGCTGGTGAACTTCTGGCCTGATCTTGATCTGGATGAGTACATCAATCTGAAATCCCGCGTGGAGACAAGGATGCGCATTTCCGTTATGACCTCCACGGGTGATGACGATCTTATCAACCAGGAGGAAAAGGGAGACCTTGAATACCGCAGGGCGCAGCTGAAACGCCTGCAGGAAGAGGTCGTAGACCTGGAAGATATGACAAACGGCGTTTCCATCATGGATCTGGGCTTGAACGAGTTCCGTATGGATCTGCTGGCGTACATGAAAGAGCATGGGGATATCGACCATGTTCCGTTTGGCATACATGCGGTGGCAAAGGGAGAAAAGCCCGGTGTCATCTTCGTCATGAAGAACATAAATGAGAATATCAATATCGAGAATCAGAACAGACTCCACCCGTTCTACATGGTTTATGTGGGAATGGATGGCGAGGTGATAACGAATCATCTTCAGCCGAAGGACACGCTGGATGTCCTGCGTCATGTGGCGCGGGGAAAGAGCGTGCCGGATATGGCTCTCTGCGAGACCTTCAACAAGGAGACCAAGAACGGCAGGAACATGGACAAGGTATCCCATCTGCTGGAGGATGCCATCATGTCCATCATTGATGCAAAGAGCGAGGGCGACATTGACAGCTTCTTCGGTGGCGGCCAGACAACCTTCCTTTCCGGCGGCTTCTCCGGGCTGGATGATTTTGAACTGATCTGCTTTATGGTGGTGATATGATGATAGATTTCCCGGAAGCAACACGGGTACACAGGCGAATGCCGAAGGAGGCGTTCTACAAACGGCTCCCGCTGACAACGGCTATGAAGGATAAGTTCGTATCCGATGTTGACAGGATATTTGTGGAGAACAGCCTGACCGCAGAGAACCTGAACCTCTCGCAGGAATCGGAGGTCAAGGAAATACTGCTGCTGTCGATAACCCTTAAGAAACAGGAGTTTGACGGCAAGGTGGTCGAGGCGATAGCGAGGCAGAACCCTCACAATCTGGTGTTCCTGCTTTCCTACGAGGATATGAGGCAGCTCGCCCTGTATCACGGAAAGCTGTACCGCTCGTCATGGGTGCCGGAAACGGAACTGACGCTGGCGGCGAA
>CAZJCB010000230.1:0-3704 GCA_964544245.1 uncultured Christensenella sp. | reverse complement strand
CCCTGGCAGCCTTGCGCTGGATGGACCGGACCGCATGGGATGCGGTCCCTACAACTGGGGTTCCATCCGGGCTTGCGGGACCGATTGCCCATCGGTCCGCGTTCCCCGGCAACCTTGTGTTCGATGGGCCGGACCGCATGGGGTGCGGTCCCCTCTTGAGCGCAGGTTCCCTGTCCTCCCCGGGAGGGATTGCGTGCCCGCATTGCAGAGGAAGGCCCCGCAGGGCCGCGCCCCCCTGTCGTTCTTGCTTTCAGCAGCCGCCGGACCGCATGGAGTGCGGTCCTAGCCCGCGTTTCACAAACATCCAGTGCTCGATGCGGTCATGACCATATTGTCCTCGGCCCCGGCTTCGGAATTCCGTTCCGGGCTTGCGGGGCGGCGGTTTCTTTCCAGGTTCGCGAGGGCCTGGAACCATCGCGCGTGAACACGCAGGGAAATCCGGCATTTCCGGCGGTTAAATGCTTTCGGGGCCGAAAAGATGAGGAAAATCAAGGGGTTTCAGCCTTCCATTTACCCGCCGGACACCCGGCGCGGCCCGGCGGTTAAGGCGGCTAAATGCCGCAGATTTCTCCTTGTCTGGAGTTCCAGCCCCACTGTCCATCAATATCAAATACCTGTATCTTATGGGCAAAGCTCATTGCATCTCTTTTCCGGCGCTGCTGTCTGCCAACACCCTGCGCGTCGTCAAACTCACCCCCGAAGGCGCCGCCGCGCGTTATGCCCTGGCCCGCGTGGGCAGGATCTATGCCTTCTGCAGCCATCATGGTATGAATGGATAAGGCTGTCGAATTCATCCGTCCAGGGTTTCTCTTGAGTTTCGGCAGCATTGACACGGCATGGAAGCGGAACTATGATGAATGCAAGTTTCATCAGATGTAACCCGGCCATGAAGGAGGTGCCGCCGCTGATCAGGACGCTGGCCTTCGTTTTGACCGCGGCTGCGCTGTTGATGATGGGCCTGGAAAAGCTGCGTGCGCGGCGTGACCGCGGCCGGCTTCTCCACGTCGTGCACGTCAACGGCATCCGTGGCAAGTCGACCGTCACCCGGATGATCGCCGCAGGGCTTTCAGGCGGTGGAATACGTGCTTTCAGCAAGACCACCGGCACGCTGCCCATAACGATCGACCCGCAGGGCAGGGCGCAGGTCATCAAGAGGCGCGGAGGCGCGAACATCCGTGAGCAGCTTCGCGTGCTGCACGCGGCTGCCGCCGCGGGGGCGCAGGTGCTGGTGATCGAGTGCATGGCGGTCGATCCCGAACTGCAGCGCGTGAGCCAGCGCGAGATGCTGCGGGCAGATATTGGCGTGATCACCAATGTCCGTCCGGATCATACCGACGTCATGGGAAACACGCCCGAAGCGATTGCCGATGCCCTCTCCGGCACTATGCCGGAGCGCGGGACCGTCTTCACGGCGGACACGCGTGCCGGGGAGCGGCTGCGCGGCAACGCGAAAGCGCTCGGCTCCAACTTCCGCCTGGTCACACCGGACGCGGAGACGCCGGACATCGATTTCCCGGAAAACACAGCGTTGGCACTGGCAGTCTGCTCGCACCTGGGCGTCCCCCGTGAGGCGGCAGCCGAGGGTATGCGC
The DNA here is from genome assembly GCA_964544245.1 of uncultured Christensenella sp. Classification (GTDB taxonomy): domain Bacteria; phylum Bacillota; class Clostridia; order Christensenellales; family Aristaeellaceae; genus UBA6115. Next base: position 2,113 of record CAZJCB010000230.1, on the reverse strand, counting down.
GGCTTTCAGCGTGATCCCTATGCTCTGAGCTTGTTCCAGTTGCCTTCCGGGGCGCTGTTCATCAACGCCATGAGTGCCAACGACCCGGAGTCTACCCGGGCGGTATGGGAGCGGCTTAAGGAGAAGCCGGCGCTGGCCGACCGGCGGATGGTTCTGCTGATCAACACCCGGGCGGACCGTGGATACCGCGCGGAACAGATGGCTGTGCTTTCGCGCACGCTGGGGATTGAGGAGGTCTGGCTCCTGGGCGCTTTCCAGCGGCCGATTGCGCGGCGGGTCGGGGATACGGCGCCTGTGCGCCGCTTCAGGAACGCCCGGGAAATCCCGCTTGACCGTCTCATGCCCCGGGATGCGGTGTTCGCGGTTGGTAACATCGCGTCTGGCGGGATCAAGCTGATGGACCGCATACAGAAGGAGGCAAAACCCTTTGTATCATGAGATCATCGTGCTTGGCGTGGCGGTCAGCCTCCTGTTCGGGGAGATCACCGGTCTGTCCTCGGCGGGGCTGGTGGTGCCCGGATATATCGCGCTGAGCCTGAACGCGCCGCTGCGTATCGCCTACACCCTGCTGATCGTGTTCCTGTCGATGGGCGCCGTGCGGCTGCTGAGCCTTGCCGTGATCCTCTACGGCAGGCGCCGGTTCGCGCTGATGGTGCTCGTTTCCTTCGCGCTCACGGGCTTGGCTGAAGCGTTGTTCCCCGCCTTCACTCCGGGTGTGATCGGCTATCTGGTGCCGGGGATCATGGGACGCGAGTTTGAGCGCAGCGGAATTTTCCCTTCTTTACTCTCGCTGGGTATCGTCGTGGGGATCCTGGCGCTGGTGATGCTGTGGATGGGCCTGCCCGTGTTCCCTTCATGAAGCGGGCCTTCAGGCGTTACTGGCCGCTGGCGCTGGCGGCGCTCCTGCTCTTCTCCTGCGCGGGCGCCGCCTTCGCGGCCCGGCGAAGCAACACATATCCCCTGTACGCGCTTCAGCTCAAGGCGGCGCAAGCCATGGCCGCGTCCATGCGCGCGGTCAGCGGGTACAAAGCGGCGCGGAACATCCCGTCCGATCCCCTGGATCGCGGCCCTACCGGCCTCATCGGCGAAGCGTTCAACGGGCTCACCACGACGCTTGGCGCAATCGAAGCCAAGCGCACGACTGCAGACCCCAATATGGCCGCCCTGGCCTTGCGTATCCTGGATGAAGCCGGCGTCGGCGCGGGCGACAGGGTCGGCGCGAATTTTTCCGGCTCTTTTCCAGGGCTGAACCTCGCGGTGGCGGCCGCCTGCGAGGCGCTGGACGCGCAGCTGGTGTACGTCGCCTCCGTCGGCGCGTCTACCTACGGCGCGAACAACCCCGGCCTGTCCTTCCCCGAGATGGCCCTGTTGCTCTACGCGGACGGTCTCTTCCCCGATCCGCCCGCGGGGATCACCCCAGGCGGCAGCGACGACGCGGGGGCCGGAATGGATGGGGCGATGCTGCGGGATACTGTTGAGCGCATCCGGGCCCTGGGTGCTCAGGTCACGACGCTGCCCGTGTTCGCGGAGAACCTCGCGTGGCGGATGGCGCTGCTGGGCCCCCTGGACTGTTTTGTTTCTGTGGGCGGCAACGTGACCTCCCTGGGCAGTGACGAAGCCATCGCGCAGCAGAGCGGCCTGCTGCGCCGGATGGATGCCCCCGTTCCCGGAGCCGGGAGCGGTCTGGTGGCGCGCTACCTCGCCCGCGGCGTTCCGGTTGTCCAGTTGTTGAACATCAGGCAACTGGTGACGGCGTATGGCATACCCTATGATCCCCTCGCGCCCGCGCCCCTTGGAACAGGCGCGGTATACCGTACGGCGGCTTATCCGCGCGCACTGATCGCAGCCGCGCTCGTTGTATCTCTTGCTTTGCTGTTTGTTTTCAGAAGGAGGGAACGCAGATTCCAGACATTTGTTTCCAAAGGCTGGAACGCGTAAAGCTGGTCTCCGGCTTCCCATCAGCCGGCAAGAGCTGCCCATGGCCTCTGTAAAATTCTCGGTACACGGGCTGCATATGGGTATCTGTCATTCACTGTGCCGGGCAGAGGGGGTCAGTGAAGCGCTGTTCCTAACCCTCGCGGTATTCCTGCTGGCATTGCTCAACCCGGCCAGA
>CAZJCB010000229.1:0-3749 GCA_964544245.1 uncultured Christensenella sp. | reverse complement strand
GGTTGTGGGGGAAGGTAAAGCGATTGTGAAGCGTGCCTGCGGCACGTGAAGCAATAGTGAAGCAATAGTGATACGATGGAAAATCGCAGCAGAGCTGCTGGGAAATCGCCGCTATGCGGCTGAAAAATCGCGCTTCCAGCGCTGGAAAATCGCCTGCGGGCTGTTAGGGAGTGCTGAATGCTGAGTACTGTGTGCTGCGTTGGGAAAACGGGGACGGTCTTCTGTGTTGGGGGCGTATACGCCGTTCAAGGCGAGCCCTTTCCTGGGTCTGTAGGGTCCGATTCTCAATCGGACCGCCGTCCTTGTTCGGGTTCTTGCCGGGGGTTCGGAACGTATGGGATGCGTTCCCTACGACCCGCGGCGGTCTTCGGTTCCTTCCTTGCAGGCCCGCAGGCCGATTTCACAGGCACGGAGTGCCGACTTCCCAGGCGCCACAGGCGCCGACTTCCCCGCTCTCCCATGGCTTCACAATTGCTTTGCCATTGCTTCACGATTGCTTCACCGGCGCTTTCAGCGCCCTCACGCCCCGCGCATCCCGAGGTAACGCACATCCCTATACGCCAGGTACAACTTTGCCATCGTGCGCTCGTCTGCGGTGCCGGTCGCCTGCAGGGCGTTGTTATGCTGGAAGGCCTTCACCGCGGCGGCAGTCTCCTGGCCGTAGACGCCGTCGATGCCGTAACGGGGCAGCGGAAAGTTCAGGGTGGTCAGCCAGGTCTGGAGTTCGCGCACGTCGTCGCCGCGGCTGCCATAGGGCAGGGAACCCGGAACGATCTGCGCGTCGGCGCGCATGTTCACGCTGATGCCCGACGGTACCGCCATATCCGTCCAGGGGTACTTCTCCAGTTTTTCCATAACCACGCCCCGGTCGCTGCTGCGGGCGTCCACCACATAGCCGTCGCCCAGGGCAATGCCGACGTGCGCCATGGGCTTGTATCTGCCCCCGAGGGGATCCCGGCGGAACAGCGCGCAGAAGTTGTTCCTGGCGTAGTCAGGGTTCAGGCTGGCCTTCAGCGACCAGGCGGTTTCATAACGCCACTGGGAGGAGGCGCCTGAGGGGAGTGCCGAGCCGCCGGCTTGCATGGCATAGCGCACCAGCTGCGCGCAGTCATAACAGGGCTTGCCTTTCCAAACGCAATCGGCGCAGGTATAGGTGCGTTTGGTAAAGGCGGGACAGGATTTTTCAATATTCTCTCTTTGGCTGGGGTACTGGTGGGTCCGCCCGATGCGGTATACGGGGGTGCAGATCCTTCCGGTGCCGCCGTACACGTAGGGGGAGCCGACCGCGGCCTTAGCGAAGGCGATGGCTTTTTGGAGGTCCATTTGTTTTCTACCTTTCTGTTATTGGTGAAGCGATTGTGAAGCGTGCCTGCGGCACGTGAAACAATAGTGAAGCAATAGTGATGCGATGGAAAATCGCAGCAGAGTTGCTGGGAAATCGCCGCTAAGCGGCTGGGAAATCGCGCTTCCAGCGCTGTAAAATCGCCTGCGGGCTGTTAGGGAGTTCTGAGTGCTGAATGCTGCGTGCTGCGTTGGGAAAACGGGGACGGTTTCCTGTGTTGGAAGCGTTTACGCCGTTCAAGGTATGCCTCTGCCTGGGTTTGTAGGGGCGTTTGCGGCAAACGCCCGCACCCCGGCGTCCCCGTTCTCCAATGGCTTCACAATTGCTTTGCCATTGCTTCACCATTGCTTCACCGTCATCCCGCCGCCTGCCTAAGGGTGACGGAGACAGGCTCGTAGGTCATCACGCCGCTGCGCTCGATGAAGGCCGCCGCCTCTGCCGTCTGCAGGAACAGCTTCAGCGTGCCCGGGGCGTTGGTGAGGGGGTCCGTGAAGGTGACGTCCACACCGCCTGCAGCGGTGCAGCGGGAAATGATGGCTTTCGTTTCCAAAGCGTCCAGGCAGTTCCACTGGAGCAGCAGGCGTCTGAGGATCACTTCGCCCTCCGCGAACCACTCGCTGGTGATCTGCGCAGGTTCTGTGACCTGGGTCCCGTTGAGCAGGAAGTTCATTCGGCCCTCCTTTTTCTGAGTCTCGGAATTTTTCCTTTGGTTTGTTTTCTCGATCCAAGCGAAACCAGGAGCGCACAGACGCGCTGAGGGATTTTTCGAATTTCGCTAAGCCGAGCGAAGAGGCGTAGCGGGGCTACGTTGATGCAGAAAGGCAACGCGGAAACGAAAAAGAATCGGTGGGTCAAAGCGTTCATGGTTAAGGTTGGATCAATTGAAGCACAGCTGTGAATCCGCTCGGCAGCCGGGAAAGTTCCCGGACGACCGCCAGGAAATCACGGTTGAGGCTGCCGCGCTCCATGCGGCACGTGAGGGCCGTGCCCCCGTCAAAGCCGGCGGCCAGCGCGGCCTGGCCGGGGTCGGCGGGGATCCATTCGCCGGATACTGTGATCAGGTCCTGGGTGATTGGGCCCGGAAAGAAGGAAAGCGAGGATGTGGAGAGCGAGGCTATGGAAACCAGGGGGCGGGATGCTGGCTTGACGGATAAGACGGTCAGCCCGTTGACCTGGACGAAAGAGGCAAGGGGCTTTACCAGCAGCCTGAGGGGAGCTACCACGGGCGTCGTGGGCGAATCGCCGCCCAGGGTTATGGAGAAGTCGAGGTCCTTCAGGAAGAAACCGGTAGCTTCCTCGACTTCGTCCGACGCCGCGGAAAGCAGGAAGCCCAGGGGCGCCAGCGCGGTCTCCGCCTGGGCGAACAGTTCGTCGCAGTATCCTGGGGACGGTGCGCGTATCTGCACAAACATCACCGCGTTGGCGGAGCCGTCCGGGCTGTGCGACCAGGATTTCAGCCGGAAGGACAGGGTAGGCAGCTGGGGGTCCCGCTGAGGCCAGGAGCGGCTGACGGAACAAGCAACTCCTGCCGTAAGAGCGTTGTAGATGGAAATCATCAATTCGGTCATCGGAACCTCCTTTCAGTCGGTTCGGGAAGTCGCCGCTTCGCGGCTGGGAAGTCGGGCGCTGCGCGCCCTGGGAAGTCGCCCGGCAAGCCGGGCTGTGAAGTCGCCTGCGGGCTGTTAAGGGTTGGATTGCGGGGAACCACCCCGGTCCTGTAGGGTGACGGAACTTGCCGCAGCCAGTGGCTGATACAGGCAAGCGGAGGAATCAAGCGAAGCGAGCGGGACGAGTGGTCTCCCGGCCACAATGTGCCGCGACAACTGAGCTTGCGGAACCGATTCTCAATCGGACCGCTGCCTTTCCTGTCATGTTGTCTTGGGACGGCGGACAGACGGATCGTCTGTCCCTACAATATTCGGGGGCCCGTCCCTCCCCCAAACGGTTCCCGGTATCCATCGCCTGGGCATTCGTCCGTTATTCATGGTTCGCCCCTCCCTGGTTCGTAGGGAACGATTCTCAATCGTTCCGCCGTCCTCATCCTTTGTTCCTGGTCGTGTGTGCAGGGCGCGGAACGCATGGGATGCGTTCCCTACGACCCGTGGGGATTCCCGGTTCTTTCCTTACAGGCCCGCAGGCCGACTTCACAGGCTTCGAAGAAGCCGACTTCACAGCGGCACAGCCGCGACTTCACAGGCGCCATCGGCGCCGACTTCCCGCGCGGCTTGCCGCGCTGATCATTGTAAAAGTTCCAAATCTATCTCCATATGCCCCGGATATCGCCTTAAACCTGTAATGACGAAGGTGCGCGGGTCGCCCGGCAGGTAGACGTAATCCTTTTCATTGACGTTTGGCTTGCCCTCCGGAATGACCGCCCAGGTGGAGGCCAGGCGCACGCCGGAGAAGG
>CAZJCB010000228.1:0-3764 GCA_964544245.1 uncultured Christensenella sp. | reverse complement strand
ATATGATTGACACTGTGCTCTTTGACATGGGCGGGACGCTGGAGGATATCTGCAACACACCGCAGACCCTGGCCAGGGCGGCGCGCGGGACGGCGGCCATTCTTGGGAAATACGGCCTGCAGCCGCCTGTGCCCGAAGGGGATATGGCAGAGATGCTCAGCGAGGGCCTCCGGCTGTACAGCCTGGAACGCGACGCGAACAGCCTGGAGCTGAAGCCCGAAAGGATCTGGGCGGATTTCATGCTGCGGCGCGCGGGGCTTGACCGGGAGAAGGTCGAGGGCATCGCGGAAGAACTGGCCTTTGCCTGGGAGAACGACTATTTTGACCGCCGCCTGCGGCCGGGCGTCCTGGAAATGCTGCGGGGCCTGCGCGCGCTGGGCCTGAAACTCGGCATCGTCAGCAACACCGCCAGCCTTTACCAGGTCTTTGACCAGCTTGAAAAGTACGGGATCCGGAAGTATTTTGACGACGTGACGCTTTCGTCCCAGGTAGGTTACCGAAAACCGCATCCGAACATTTTCCGCACCGCCCTGCTCCAGGTGCAGTCAAAGCCTCAAAACAGCGTGTACGTCGGCGACACGGTATCCCGGGATATCATCGGGTCAAAGCGGGCTGGTTTCGGCTTTTCCATCCTGATCCATTCCCAGCTGACAAAGGAAAAGGACGAGATCCTCCTGGACGCGCCGCGGGCGGACTATGTCATCGGGGAGATTTCGGAAGTCCTGACCGTCTGCGAAGCGCTGGCGCGAGGCCCCGCGGCGCGTCAAGTGAAAAGCATGCCCGTGATGAAAACCGGTTGAGCCGAAGCGTTGAATCAGCTGAAGAAACGGTTCGCGTACTCCTCGACTTCCTCCCGGCTGCCCCTGAAAGGCCCGGGAGTTTCCATTTTCAGCGAAACCAGCGCGGCCGCCATCCTGAGGGCCTCCGGTATCCCCCGTTCCAGGCGCTGGGTGATATAGCCGGAAAAGCATGTGTCCCCGCGCCCGGTGCGACCCCGGAGATTGCGCGGCTTCAGCGGCTGGGCGTGGACGCGCTCGCCGTCAAAGACGATGACGCGGGTGTTGTGGGTGATCATGACCTCCCCGGCGCCCCATCCATGCAGGACGCGCGCGGCTTCCTCCATGTCGTCCAGGCCGGTGAGGATCTCCGCCTCGTGGGCGTCGGCCTTGAGAAAACGGATCATTTTCAGGTATTGCCTCTTTTCAGGCCAGTCCTCAAACGCCATCTGTCCGTTTTTCACCACGCGAAGGACGGATTGCACGTCCAGCGCGGCCATGCTCCGCTGCGCGGCCAGCCGGATCATGCCGTGCCCAAGGTCCCCCCGCATCAGCCCGGCAAGGTGATAGATGGCGGCGTCCACCTCCGGCACTTCTTCCGGGCGGTAGGGATCGATCCGGCTGTCCACCCGGCTCTCCCTGCGCTCACGGTCTGGCGTCAGGTACACGTTGCGGATAGACGTGGACTGCGCGCTTTCCAGAGCATAAACAGTGACCGAGGGCTGCCCTGAAAATGCGGCGAAGGGATCGACGGTCTGCCGGTTCCCTTTGTGCAGCACAGCCACGCGGTACCCCATCGCCGCGGCCGCGAAACCGGAATACAGCGCCGCTCCGCCCGGTTCCCGGACCGGTCCGCACCCGAAATCGGTATTCACGTCCAGGCAGACCTGGCCGAGGATGAACGTGTCAAAATCACTCATGGTTCGCTCCAGTTTTGCGGTCGTTCACGGGCGTCCGCGGGTTGCGCACGCAGCTTTTCCGTATCACAAGGCGCGGCGGAAGGACCTGTTTGAACAATTCGTCTGATTCGCCGCGGATGCGCCGCGCGAGCGCGCCCACCGCCTGGGCGGCCATTTCCCGTTTGGGCTGTTCGACCGTGGAAAGTTCGATCTTGGGCAGGTCAGCGAAGCTGATGTTGTCAAAGCCCAGCAGGGAGACGTCTTCCGGGATGCGTTTCCCGGCTTCGTCCGCGGCCTTGATCACGCCCAGCGCGTTGGTGTCCGAAGAGGCAAAGATCGCTGTGAAGCCAAGCGGCCTGTCCTCGAAAAGGCGGACGGCCAGCTCATAGCCGCTTTGGATGGATGTGTATGGGTTTGGATTGTCCATGAAGCGCGGTTGCAGGCCGTGCTTCATGCAGGTGGCGAGATAGCCCTCGGCGCGCAGGGCATGGGTGACGCTGACACGCCTGCGCCCGAAATAGACGATCTCCCGATGTCCCAGGGAGATGAGGTATTCCGTTCCCATGACGCTTCCGGCGTAATTGTCCACGGAGACAAAGCTGACCGGCATGTCCCGGATGTTTTCGCTGATGAACACGGTGGGTACCTGGGTGATGAAAGGGCTGAGCAGGGCGTAGGATTCCTGCTCGGCCGGAACGATGATGATGCCGTCCACCCGCCTGCCCACCAGCAGCTGGAATACCTGCTTTTCCTGCTCAAGGCTGTGGGAGGAATTGCACAGCATCATGTCAAAGCCTTCCGCCCGGGCGGACTGCTCGGCATAATTGGCCAGCTCGGACATGAAGGGATTGTTGACGTTGGTCACGATCAGGCCGATGGTACGGGTGCTCCCCGTGACCATGGACCGCGCGACATAATCGGTCGTATACCCCATCTCACGGCTGATTGTCAGGATCCGCCGCCTCGTGGCCTCGCTGATTTCCGGACTGCCCGACAACGCGCGGGACACGGTGGCATAGGATACACCGGCCACCTTGGCGATGTCCTTCAGGGTCACATACCCCATCAAAAACCTCCCCTTTCCGGCGCAAACGTATCCGTCATCCCTATGATAAACCCCGGGCCGGCACAATGCAAGCAAACGCAAGCTTTGACAAGGCCGTCAGACGGTACCCGGCGGCCGCACCGGATGCCCTTGACAAGGAGGGCATCAGCCCCTACAATGGGCTTGAATAGCGCAAACGTTTGCGTCATCCACAGGAAACGCGAGGAGAACCGCATGATACGGGCAGTGGTGTTTGATGTGGGCGGCACGATGCACACCTCCCGGGAGGATGCCCTGCTGCAGCGATCCTTTTCGGAAAGGGCCCTGAAGCTGCTTGGCGGCGGCGGGATCGCGCTGGGCGTCGGCCCAGAGGAATTTTATACGACACTGCGGCAGACAGCGGAGGAGTATAAAGCCTGGTCGGAAGAAAGCGGGAGGGAACTCCCCGGCGGGCAGATCTGGGGCGAATACTACCTGCGGCCTTACAAGGTGGACAGGGCGCTGCTGCGGCCCCTGGCTGAGGAACTGAGTTTTCTCTACGACGACGCCAGGACGCTGACTGTCCCCAGGCCGAACCTGGAGCAGACGATCAGGGCGGTCCAGGCGATGGGGCTGAAAACGGGCGTCATCAGCAACATCATTTCCCTGACCTACGTGCCCGTTGTCCTTGAACGGTACGGCATCGCCCGGTACATGTCCTGCGTCGTCCTGTCCAGCGCGGTAGGCATTCGCAAGCCTCAGCCCGGCATCTTCCGGATCGCGGAAAAGGAGCTGGGGCTTGGGCCTGAAGAACTGGCCTATGTCGGCGATACGCTGTCGCGGGACGTGATCGGCGCCAGGAACGCGGGATGGCGGCTGATGATCCAGATCCGCAACCCTTCCATCGCGTTCAGGGACAGAAAGGTGGAGGGCAGCGGCTGTCAGCCCGATTTCCTCATCAGCGGTCTGGAGGAGATCCCCGGGATCATCGCCCGGGAAAATGATTCTGAAGAGGGGAGGGCGCGGCATGGAACCGTCGGTTGATACCATCTTCTTTGACGTCGG
>CAZJCB010000227.1:0-3795 GCA_964544245.1 uncultured Christensenella sp. | reverse complement strand
GGAGAAGTACACCTCGCTCCCGGCCGCGTCTTCCAGGACCGCCGTTTCCGCCATCAGCCGCAGGCTGTCTTTCTTCCCCAAGTCAAACCAGACCGTTTCCTTGCTCCCGTCCTCCCGCTTCATCCACAGTGTCGCCCAGCCGCTTTCCAGGTCCCCGAACAGGTGCTCGAACAGGCTGTGCCCGTTCCTCTCCGTCTCCTTTTTACTTTTTTCCTGGCCTTCTGCCATAGAATGTTCCCCTTTCCTTTTTGTTCCGCGGGCGCCCCGGGGCCCCCGGCATAAAGCGCTTTTGTTTGCCTTATACTTTCATTTTACGGTCCGGGAAGGGTATTTACAATAAAGAAGATGTAGTTCCGATGTTATAAGATAATTGAAAATATTGGAGGAATAATCCCGTAGTAATCCTTTATTCCAAACGTCACGCTGTTTCTGGATTGACGAGGCGCGGAATCTCCACTATATTGCCTTCGGAGGTGCGCATGAAAGTAGATTTGAATCAACGGATGCGGAAAACACGCGAGGAAAAGGGATACAGCCAGAAAAAACTGGCCGAACTGGCCGGCGTCAGTCCCGGTTCGATGTCCGCCTATGAGTTGGGGAATAAAAACCGCCGGTGGACGTGGCTGCACGCATTGCGGCGGTGTTGGGGGTGTCCGTTGACTGGCTCTTTGGCACTGACACGGACAGGGGTGGCTTGCAGCGGCCCCGGTCCTACGGGGATCTGGTCAAAATGATCATCACGGTCGCGGAGTCCCTTCCGTTCACTTACCCGGGAACCTATATCGTCGCATGGAAAGAAGACGAACGCCTGGTGCCGGAAGAGCGAAAAGCCTATCAAGAATGGGATACGATAGAGAGTTGGAAGGGCAAGGCGGCGGAACACGCCAACGTCAGTTATGCCAGACTGGATATCAGGAACCCGGTCCTGGTTGACTTTTTCAACTCCTGGAAGAAGCTGCTGGACATACGCGCCCAGGGTATTCTGGACGACGAGGTCTACGGCGCCTGGCTTGAAAAGAAACTGAACGAGCTGTCGAAAATCCCCCTGGCGGCCGCGGGCGGCAGCGCGGGGGACGGATCCGTTTCCGGGAAAGGCATGGACCTGGAGAAATAGGTGGCCCAAGCCCGCTCGATGATAGAAAACGCGAAAAATTCACGCCCCGGTCCGCCCCCCGCCTCGATCTTGCCGGGGCGATATTGAGCGCCCGGGCGGGGGATTAGCCCGGAACCGCGAAACGTGGAAACACAGTCCCCTGCGTTCAAAAGGGACGGAGAAGGAGAAGGAGCATGCCTGATAGTTAAGTCAAGAAAAATCTGTTCGTAACGTATTTAAATCAACTTAACGATCAGAACTTCCCTACATGGTAGATCGCCGGTCCGGACGGCCGGGGGATCCGGTAGCCTTGCATTGACCGGCCAGGCGGACCCGTTGAGATGAAGTGAAGGCGAAGGAAAAGTGCGGAATCCGCAAAAATTCTTCGAGCGGAGAGCACGGGGGGGCGTTCCCTGCCTTGTTGCTTTTAGCACGGGTCAGAAAACGGAAGAAGCCAGATAATCCAGGTACAAAGCGGGTCTTACCGCGCCATAATCGCCGTCAACGGCGTTGCCGACCGCATAGACGGACCCGTCTGTGTCCACAAGCGCGGCACGGCTCCCGTCCTCGCCGGGTGAACTCAGCCACCAGACGCCATAACCGGCATCGTTATACGCGCCCTGCGCTATCGCGTAAGCCGTATTCATCCCCCTGCGGTCCCCGGTATCCAGGAGCAGTTTTGCAGCCTCGCCGATGCTCAGCAAGAAGACCTTGTCGGCAGTATCATTGCCGCCATCGGTACCATTGAGCGCATTGATTCCGTTAACGTCAGATGTCGTCAGAATATCCGCCAGCTGCTCCATCGTGAAGGCAGCATCAATAAATTGTTCATTCAGCCAGGCGCGCAGTGTGCTGGTTTCCCAGGTGACCGCGTCCCTTTGAGTATGATAGGGCTGAACGTCCAGGTTCTTTTCACTGAGGAGCAGCACCCTGTTTCCCTCCCGTGCCAGCACCCGCCATTGGATGGCTTCCTTTCCGTTGCCCGTGTCATTATCCTGCTCATACACGCCAAAGGATACCAGGTTCCCCACGGCGTACCTCTGTTCAAGTTCCGCAGCGGCGGCGGACAGTTCCGGGGTTGCCGCGATGAGGGACGAGGCGTCCTGATAATCACCGAGTTTCAGGAAAGTCACGACCGCTTTGTTGTATCTTCCATCCGCCACGTATTTCTGCCCTTTCAGGTAAAGGCTTTCCTGCGCCTGCGTTCCGCTGTCCGAATAGCCCCCCAGGCCGGCAAACAGCTCATGCGCTTCGTCATATTTGCCTTCTGCCTGCAAGCCCTTCCCTTTCAGGTAGAGGCTCTCGAATGCCTGCGTCCTGCTGTCGGAGTACTCCTCAAGTCCCGCGAAAACATCGTACGCTTCATCATATCTTCTTGTTTCAAGGAGGTTCTTCCCCTTCAGGTAACGGCTTTCCAGTGACTGCGTACCGCTGTCCGAATAATCCTCAAGGCCGGCAAATACATCATATGCCTGATCAAAGAGCCCCTTTGACTGCAGGCTCTTCCCTTTCAGGTACAGGCTCTCCACCGCCTGGGTCGCACTGTCTGAATATCCGCCGAGGCCGAGAAAGACCTGTCTCGCTTCATCAAAGTTTCCGCTCGCCTGAAGGCTCTTTCCTTTCAGGTAAAGGCTTTCCAGCGCCTGCGTTTCGCTGTCTGAATAACTGCCCAAAGCTGTGAATGCGGCATACGCGCCGTCATAATCCCCGCTTGCCTGCAGTCCGGCGGCCTCGCTGTATTCATCCTCGTACCGCCTGGCTTTGCCGGCGCTGTCTTTGTAATCATTCAGCGCAAGAAAACCTTGATAGGCGCGGTCATGGTCGCCAGCTTCGGCAGCCTGCAGCGCTATCCTGTATTCGCATTCCTTCAGCGACTCCGCGGCGGCAGGGTAATCCGAAAGCAGGTTCAGCTGCTCTATCGCCGCGGTATATTCCCCCTCTTCCAGAAGGCTGAGGGCATGGGCATAAACGCTGTCCTTTTCCCGTACTGCGGCAGTGGTATACCCGCTCCGGGCCAGCAGGGCGAAGATGTCGCGCGCAGTCAGGTGTTTTCCCTCTTCCAGCGCCTGTTCCGCAAGGGCGTAGATGTCCTCCTGCATGCGGGTCTGCGAATCGCTGTAGGTCTGGCTGAGCAAACTTTCAATATCTGAAAGGAAGCCTCGCTCATCGCCGTTTTCCAGCCTGGTTTTCACCCTATTGAAATCGCGCCGCAGGACGAGGTCGTTCAGCCCGGCCTGGCGGGCGGCGCTGTCCTTGAAGGTGGCGATATTTCCATAGAGCTCTCCCGCCTCATCATACCGCTCCGATGCCTCCAGGCCGCGCGCGGTGTAGTAGGTGGCGAGCAGTTCGCTGTCCTTGAAATCTTTCAGGGATCTGAGGCTTTTTTGGGCAGGCTCAAAATCGCCGCCCTCCGCCAACTGAACTGCCTTGATGTACATGACGTACTTGGAACTGTCCTCGTAATTCTCAATTTCTGTAAAGGCGGTCAGGGCTTCCCCGTACTTTCCCTGAGTCAGCAGCTTTTGGGCGTCCGTATACCGGGCGCTGTCGCTCTTGGTACATGAAGACAGCAAAACCACGGCAGCCAGGCACAGGCAAACGAGCATGGCTGTCTTTATCTTCCTTTTCATTTGAAAACCTCCTGTATACATTCTCTTTCGCCCAATATATCACGGGCACATATGGAAATTCAAGCGATGAGG
>CAZJCB010000226.1:0-3802 GCA_964544245.1 uncultured Christensenella sp. | reverse complement strand
GCATCATTAAACCACCCGGCGGGTGAACTGTCAATACGCCTGAGCAAATCCGCGGTATACTTCACGAAACCGGCCCACAGGCAGGGCGCGTTGCGGCCAGGTTTCAGGCAGATTTTTCTATTGAAAAAGCCTGCCGGTTGCAGGCTGGAGCCGCCCGGGCTGAAACACTTTCGGAAAATCAAACGGCTGTCCAGCTTTTGGGACGACCGCCGCCGGACCTGCCGTCCAGCCCCAGGCCATAAGGACGGCGGTGCCGTCAGCCTTCGGCGTCCGGGAAAATGAACGAACCGCATGCCCTGCGTGACATCATGGGATAACCATTACTTTTCCCCGCCGCTTTTCACCCCGGCGGCCAGCAGGTGCAGCGCGGCGACCGCCTGGGAGAGGGTGGCGACCGGCACAAGGGTCATGCCTCTGGGCGCTTTCAGCTTGCCCAGGCGGTCTTTGGGGATGATGACCTGCTCAAAGCCCAGGCGGGCGCACTCGGCCAGGCGGCGGTCCATGTGCGGAATGGTGCGGACCTCGCCCAGCAGCCCCACCTCCCCCATCGCGGCCACGTCGGCGGGCAGGGTCTTATCCGAGAGCGAAGAGGCCACCGCCAGGCAGACGGCCAGGTCGGCCGCCGGCTCGTCCACGCCCAGCCCGCCTCCAACGTTGACAAACACACCCTGGCCATACACTTTCAGCCCGGCCCGCATTTCCATTACCCCCAGCAGCAGCGCCACCCGCCCCTGGTCCATGCCGTTGACAGTGCGCTTGGGAGAGGGGTAAAAGCTCTGCGCCGCCAGCGCCTGCAGGTCCACCAGCACCGGGCGGCTGCCCTCCATGCCGCAGAAGACCACGGAGCCGGAGATGCCCGGCGCGCGGTCGCGCAGCAGGGTCTCCGACGCGTTTTCCACCGCGCGCATGCCCCCGCCGGTCATTTCAAACAGGCCCAGTTCGTTCACCGAGCCGTATCGGTTCTTGTTCGCGCGCAGCAGGCGGTACTCCCTGCGGTAATCGCCCTCAAAGTAGAGCACCACGTCCACCCTGTGCTCCAGCACGCGGGGCCCCGCGATGGCTCCCTCCTTGGTGACGTGGCCGACCAGGAACACCGCGCAGCCGGAGGTCTTGGCATAGCGCATCAGCATGGACGCGCTCTCCCGCACCTGGCTGACAGAGCCGGGGGCCGACGCCATATCGGGGCGGTACATGGTCTGGATGGAGTCCACCACCGCGTAGTCAGGCGCGAAAGCCCCCATTTTCTCTTCCACCGCGTCCATGGCGTTTTCCGCGAGGATCATCACCCTGTCCCGTCCCGCGCCCAGCCGGTCCGCGCGCAGCTTGATCTGCCTGGCGCTTTCCTCCCCCGTCACGTACATCACCCGCTTGCCCATCCTGGCCAGGTTGGCGCAGACCTGCAGCAGCAGCGTGCTTTTCCCCACGCCCGGCTCGCCGCCGATGAGCAGCAGGGAACCCTCCACGATGCCGCCGCCCAGGACCCGGTCAAACTCCGGGATGCCGGTGGTCTGGTGGATGGCCTCGTCCGCGGTGATCCCGGACAGTTCCACCGCCTCGGCGCCCGTGCCGCCCTGTCGTTTCTGCGTGGCTTTCGCGATGGGCGCGGGCTCCGTTTCCAGGGTCTCCTCCAGTGTGTTCCAGGCTTCGCATCCCGGGCATTTGCCATACCAGCGGGGCGACTCAAAGCCGCAGGCGGAGCAGGTGAACAGGCTTTTCTTTTTCAAACGGGTTCCTTTCCAGCATTGCTGCGGTTTGTTCAGGGTATATTTCCAAAAGGAGGCAAAAATGGCGGAAAAGACAGTGTATATTGCCGGCGCCGGGGCGTTCACGCCCAGGGGCTTCCATCCCGGGCCGTCTGACGCGGTCGCCGCGGCAGACGGCGGGTACGAATCGCTCAGGCGGCACGGCATCCTGCCCGGCATCGTGCTGGGCGACATGGACTCCGTCCGCAGCCTGCCTGACGGCATCGCCCGCCTGCGCTTTCCCAGGAGCAAGGACCTGACCGACATGGCGCTGGCCATCCGTTTGTTCAAGGCGCGCGGATACAGGCGGTTCAAGCTCTATGGCGCCCTGGGCGGCCGGCTGGACCACAGCCTGGCCAATTTTTACCTGCTAGCGGGCCTCGCGGGGCGGGGGATGCGGGGGATGATCGTCGCGCCGGAACTGACCGCCCTGAGCGTGTCAAACGGTGCGCTGGCGCTTCCGCCGCTTGCACATGGTACAATTGTTTCCGTGTTCGCCTGGGGCGGTGAGGCCATGGGCGTCACCCTGGAGGGGCTTCGCTATCCGCTGAAGGATGCCACGCTCAACGCCTTTGAGCCGCTGGGGGTCTCAAACGAAGCGCTGGGCGGCCCGGTCAAGCTCCTGGTCCGGCAAGGGACGCTGATCGTGGCTGTCCTGAACGGAAGGGCTCAGGCATAGCGGAGGATATCCTCCCGCACCATCTCCGACAGCTCCGCTTCCTTGCTTTCAACGTCCCTCAGCAGCGCCATCTGCGCCCGGGCGCGGATGAGGTTGTGCCCGGGAGAGTTGACCTTGAAATACAGGTCCCCGTCCAGGTAATCGCTCAGGAAGCGCATCGCCAGCTCGCAGGTCATCACCTTGATGCCAAGCGGCAGGCGCAGGAGCTCCTCATTTTGGAGGATGCCGGCGGTCTCCTGGATAAAGCCCCGCGTGAAGGCGCGGGCTTTTTCCATGTCCAGGCGGACCAGGCTGGTGTCCTCCTCGTCCTCCCTGGCGGTTGAAGCGCCGAAACGCACCCCGTCGCCGTAGTCGTACAGGGAAGAACCGGGCATCACCGTGTCCAGGTCGATGACGCACAGCGCTTTCCCGGTCTTTTCGTCCAGCAGGACGTTGTTGGACTTGGTGTCGTTGTGCGTGACCCGCAGGGGGAGGACTTTCCGGTCCAGCAAACGCACGATTTCCCCCATCATGCGCCGGCGTTCGAACATGAACTCGATTTCCTCCTCCACCTCCTTTGCGCGCCCGGACCTGTTCTCGTCCACCGCGCGGACAAAGGCGTAGAAGCGCCTGGTGGTGTTGTGAAAATTGGGGATGGACTGGAACAGCTGGCCGGCGGGGAAATCGGCCAGGTGGCGCTGGAAACGCCCGAAAGCGCGGCCCACCTCCTCCATCTGCCCCATGTTTTCCACTTTGTCCAGCGCCAGGGCGCCGGAAATATAGTCATAGGCGCGCCAGACCTCCCCGTCTTCCGCGACGTGCATCGCCTCGCCGCTGTTTGTGCGCACCAATTCCAGCACCTGGCGGCTGGCGCTGGGGCTTGTCAGCAGGATGCTCCTTTTCAGGTGTTCGGTGACGGCGGCGATGTTGTGCATCACCTCCCGGGGGCTGCGGAACACATACGTGTTGACGTGCTGGAGGATATAGGGCCATTCCTGCCCGTCCTGCTCATAGATGAGCAGGTAGGTGTTGTGGATATTGCCGGAATTGAGCTCACGGGAGGAAGCGTACTGCCCCCGGAAGCGGAAATGCGGAAGGATGTTCTTGATCTGGTTGTATACCATGCGTATTCTCCTCATATCAGAGAAATCATGCAGTCATTCTACAATCACGCCCATGCGCTGTCAATCAGGCCGCTCGGCCGCCCTTGACAGGCCGAGCGGCGCTGGGATAACATATGCAGGCGGCGCTTCCGCCGCTCTGGAGAGGTATCGAAGCGGTCATAACGGGGCTGACTCGAAATCAGTTTGGGCGAAAGTCCACGTGGGTTCGAATCCCACCCTCTCCGCCACGTCGGAGCAAAGTCCGCTCCGCTCAGAACCGATGCTTGCGAGAGCATCGG
>CAZJCB010000225.1:0-3808 GCA_964544245.1 uncultured Christensenella sp. | reverse complement strand
CGCCTCCCGGCAAGCCCCCGCGCACGCCCTCCCCGGCCGACTTGCCCCATCATATCACAACATCGGGGAGCGGAATACTGCCTTCAAGGGATTGGTTTCCATCCTCCGGCGGATGGACCGGCAAATGTCTCTGAAACAGGTCATCCCAGCCCGCCCGTTCCCGCGGGCACAAAAAAGCGCCCCGCAGGGCGCCTCGGGAACCGGAGGCAGGTATCAGGTGATCGGCGCGGGGTTGAAAACGCACAGGTCGTTGTGGATGCTGAACCGCTCGGCGGCGGGCCGGTACAGGCCGCCGGCGGTGTCCAGGATCTGGTGAAAGAGCGCTGTCCCGGCCTCCTGGACGGTCATCTCCCCGGTGGCGACGGGGCCGGCGTTGAAGTCGATGAGGTCGCCCCATTGCTCCTTCATCGCGCTGCGGGAGCAGACCTTGATGACCGGGGCCGCGGCCAGGCCATAGGGCGTGCCCCGCCCGGTCATGAACACCTGCAGGGCGATGCCGCTGGCCAGCTGGCTGGTGCCGCAGACAAAGTCGCTGGCGGGGGTGTTGGCGTAGATCATGCCGCGCTTCGTAGGCTTCTCCCCCGGGGAGAGCACCTCCACGATGGGCGCGGTGCCCGACTTGGCGATGGAGCCCATGGCTTTCTCCACGATGTTGGACAGCCCGCCCGCCTTGTTGCCGGGTGTGGGGTTGGCGCTGCGGTCCGCGCCGCCGCGCAGCAGGTACTCGTCGTACCAGCGCATTTCCGCCGCCAGCTTCCTGCAGGTCTGCTCATCCACGCAGCGCTGCGCGATCAGGTGGGCGCCGTCCCTTACCTCCGTGGCCTCCGAGAACAGCACCGTGCCCCCGGCCCCCACGATCATGTCGGCGGCGTAGCCCGCAGCCGGGTTGGCGGTGACACCGGAAAAGGCGTCGCTGCCCCCGCACTGCATCCCCACGAGCAATTGGGACAGGGGCAGGGCCTGCCGCCTTCTCCCGTTCAGGCGTTCCAGCTTCCGCTCCGCCATGCCCATGACCGCCGCGACCATCGCGTCAAAGCCCCTGATGTCCTGCAGCAGGAGCACGTTGTCGGGCGTGTTGTCCCCTTCTTCCAGCAGCATCTCCAGGGTCAGCTTTTCGCAGCCCAGGCTGACCGCCATCACCTCGCCGCCGAAGTTCGGGTGGCGGACCAGGTTCCTCAGCGTCCGGATGGGGATCGCCGCGTCCGGGGCGGAGATGGCGACGCCGCAGCCGTAGGCGTGGTTGAGGGGCGCGACGCCGTCCACATGGGGGTATTTGGGCAGCAGTTCCTCGCGGATGCGCTTTACGGCGACGTTGAGCACGCCGGTGACGCACTGAACCGTGGTGCTGATGCCCAGCAGGTTGCGCGTGCCGGCCGGGCCGCCGGAGGGGTCGGCGAAGCCCTCAAAGGTCGTCCTGGGCGCTTTGGGCAGGGTGGCCGCGACGTTCACGCCCCAGCGCATCTCATCCAGCTCCGGGGGCGCCGGCAGGCGCAGGGAACCCTCGTTAACCCATCCGCCCCTGGGGATGTCCCTGCGGGCGTAACCCAGGTCCACGCCGTAACGCACGACGGCGGCGTCCTTCCTGATGTCCCGCAGCGCGATCTTGTGCCCCTGGGGGATGCCCTGCAGGGCGGTGAACCCCGGTAAAACCTCCGCCCCCGCGGGGATCGCCTCCACGGCGATGGCGACGTTGTCCTTCTCATGCAGCCGGATGGCGGTCCGTTTCATCTGCCCGCTCCTTTATTCATACGTTTGGAAAAATGGATAGCCGCTCACAGCAGCAGGGTCAAAAGCGGCACCGTGAACAGCGACAGGACGGTGGAGAGGAAAACGCACTTGCCGGCCAGGCGGTAGTCCCCGCCGTAGCGCTCCGCGAGCACCGCCGTATTGGTCTCCACCGGCATGGCGCAGAGGATGAAGGCGACGGAGGTCACCAGCGGGTCAGCGTTCACAAGGCGCAGGGCGAGCAGGGTGAGCAGGGGAAGGGCCAGGAGCCGCAGGCCGGAAAGCAGCCAGGCCTCCCGGCAGAAGGCCTCCCTCAAGGGGATCTCCGCCAGGGTGGTGCCGATGAGGATCATGGCCAGGGGACCCGTGATGTCGCCCACCCGCTGCAGGGCCGTCTGGAGAACGGCGGGCAGGCGCAGGCCGGTCAGCATCAGGAAGAGACCCAGGAACACGACCAGGACGCTGGGGTTGAGCAGGAGCGGGCGCCAGCGCCCCCTTCCCCTGCCGGGGAGGAAGAGGGAGACGCCCAGGGTCCACATCAGGATGCGGACGGGGATGAGGAAGACGGAGGCAAAAAAGACGCCGGCCTCCCCGAACACCAGCTGGACGACGGGCATCCCGGCGTTTCCGGCGTTGGAAAACATCGTGCCGAAGACCAGCGTGCCGCGCCGCCCCTCCGCCTGCCCCCGCCACAGGAGGCGGCCCAGGAGCCAGGAGGCCAGGCAGGAAAGGGCGGAGACGGCCAGGATGAGCCCGGCCTGCGTGAGCCGGCTGACGGGGACGTCCCCCAGGAAGGAATGGAGGATCATGGCGGGCAGCGTGACGTTGATGAGGAAACGGTTGTAGCTGCCCCGGGTATCGGAGGTGATGATGCCGGTTTTATAGATGATGACGCCCAGGAGGATGAACAGGAACAGCAGCGTCTGCGTGCTGACCATCCGGGCGAAGATTTCCATCAGTCCTTCATGCCGGCTTTGTCGAGCTTCTTGCCTTTGCGGTTGTCCCACACGGCGTAGCCGACCGACAGGATGATGAGCCCCCAGATGGCCCAGCCCAGCGGGCGGGTGAAGAAGGCCGTCAGGCTCTTGCCGTTGCCGTTGAGGGAGTCCATGAAGTACTGTTCCAGGTCGCCGCCCAGGATGAAGCCGATGAGGAAGGGCGCGACCGGCAGCTTGACCTTGGTGAAAACCCAGCCCAGGACGCCGAAGACCAGCATGCTCCACACGTCGAACATGACGCCCGAACGGGTGGCGTAAGCGCCCAGGACGCACATCAGGATGACCACCGGGTACACCCGCATCTTGGGGATCCGGACGATCTGCGCGATCCATTTGAGCGGGTAGAACATCATTACGAACATCAGGACGTTGCACACCAGCAGCGCCAGCAGGATGGTGTTCCAGGTGCCCGGGTTCTGGGAGATGAACAGGGGGCCCACCTGGATGCCGTGCAGCAGGAAAGCGCCCACCAGCACCGCCGTGGTGCTGTCCCCCGGGATGCCCAGGGACAGCAGGGGCACCAGCGCGCCGCCGGTCAGGCCGTTGTTGGACGTTTCGCTGGCGACCAGGCCTTCGATGGCCCCGGTGCCCAGCTTTTCAGGGTGTTTGGAAAAGCTCTTCGCCTGGGAATAGGCCATGATGGAGGCAGCGCTCCCGCCCACACCGGGCAGGATGCCCATCAGCGTGCCGATGGCCGCGGAGCGGATGACGTTGACCCACTGGCCCCTGAAGTCCTTCATGGAGAACCGGACGGTGTTCCTCATGTCCACATTGGCGTCCAGCGGCGTGGCCTTCATCCCGGTCTCCGCCTCCTGGAAGAGCTGGGCGACGGCGAACAGGCCGATGAGCGCCGGCAGCAGCTGGAAGCCCGCGCGCAGCTCGCGGCGGAAAAGGTCCGGCACCATGCGCATCGTGTTGTTGTCAGTGAACTCGCCCACCAGGCTGAGCATCACGCCCAGGAAGCCCGCGAAGATGCCCTTGGTCATGGAGCCCTTGGACAGCGCCGCGATGACTGTCATCGCCCAGAGGATGAGCAGGAACTTTTCCACCGAGCCGAACTTGATGGCGACCCGGGCCAGCGGCGG
>CAZJCB010000224.1:0-3809 GCA_964544245.1 uncultured Christensenella sp. | reverse complement strand
GGAGAAGCCCCCCGCGGACGCCGCGACGGCCGCCCGGGCCAGGGCCCGCAAAGCCGTTCCCCGCCGTCCCAAGCCTTAGCGCCTTTCATTGCGGCAGGCCACCATCCGTGGTAGAATATGCCTTGCGGCGCTGACCAGTCGGCGCCATCCATCATACTTTGGCGGCCGGTCCTGGCCGCACCGGGAGGGCTTTATGGCAAAGGGCAGGTCATTTGGCGGCATGGGCGGGGGCATGGGCGGCGGCAACATGCAGCAGCTGATGCGCCAGGCGCAGAAAATGCAGGAACAGCTGGAGAAGACCCAGGAAGAGCTGGACCTGAAGGAATATGAGGCAGCCAGCGGCGGCGGCATGGTTTCCTGCTGTGTATCCGGCAAGCGGGTGTTGCTCAGCCTCACCATCAAGCCCGAGGCAGTCGACCCGGACGACGTGGACATGCTGCAGGACCTGATCCTGGCGGCTGTCAACGAAGCGCTCCGGCTGGGTGAGGAGACGCGGGAAAAGGCCATGGCCGCGATGGCCCCGGGCGGGATGGGCGGCCTGTTCTGAGATGGAGCAGAGGATAGAACCCATCGAGCGCATGGCCGCCGAGCTGGCCAAGCTGCCGGGCATCGGCAGGAAGAGCGCGCAGCGTTTGGCCTATCACCTGGCGGCCCTGCCGCTGGACCAGGTCCGAAGCCTGTCGGACGCCATCATCCAGGGCAGGGAGGGCATCAGGCTGTGCGCCCGGTGCGGCAATTATTCGTCCGAGGAGCTCTGCGCGGTCTGCGACGATATGAAGCGGCGTGATGACCAGCTCTGCGTCGTCAGGGACCCGCGGGACGTGGCGGCGGTGGAGCGCATGCACGATTACCGCGGGCTCTACCACGTCCTGCACGGGATCCTCTCGCCCATGGACGGCGTCGGGCCCCGGGACATCCGCATCCAGGAGCTGATGGACAGGCTTCAGGACGGGAAGGTGCAGGAGATCATCCTGGCGACCAACCCGGACATCGAGGGGGAGGCCACCGCCTCCTACATTGCGCGCCTGGTCAAGCCCCTGGGGGTGAAGGTCACCCGCATCGCCCACGGCGTGCCGGTGGGCAGCGACCTGGAGTATACGGACGAGGTGACGCTCTCCAAGGCCATGGAAGGCCGGAGAGAGATGTAATGCTCCATTTTTATTACGGTGTCATGGGCTCCAGCAAGACGGCGCAGCTGCTGATGCAGCGCTACAACTACCGGCAGCTGGGCCTGCGCGTCGCTCTGGTCAAGCCGGCGGTCGACACCCGCGCCGGGGCGAACATGGTCTATTCCCGCGTGGGGCTGAGCGCGGAGGCGGAGATGGTGCTGGAACCCGGTGATTCCGCGCGGGAGCAGCTGCTGTGGCTGGCGGCGCGCAACGCCTGTTCCGGGTTTGAGTTCGTCTTCATCGACGAGGCGCAGTTCCTCACGCCCGTACAAGTGCAGGAGCTGGCGGACATGGCCGACGGGCTGGACATCTTCTGCTACGGCCTGAAGACCGATTTCCAGGGCAATTTCTTTCCCGGCTCCGCGGCCCTGCTGCGCCTGGCGGAGGAGATCCACGAGGTGCCCGGCGGCCTGTGCTGGTGCGGGGCGAAAGCCACGATGAACACCCGGATCGATCCGGAAGGCCGGGTCATCAAGACCGGGGAGCAGGTGCTGATCGACAACCAGCAGCAGATCCGCTACATCGGCCTTTGCTACAGACACTGGCGCCAGGGCGTCAGCCATGCCTGAGTTTCTCCGGGGCATCCAACCCCTTTGGTACGCCGCGCTCGGGCTTTTTCTGGTGCTGCTCGCCCTGCTGGTCCTCCTGCTGGTCCGCCAGGGCCGTATGCGGGCGGAGGAAGCGGCGCGGGCGGAGCGGACCGAGGAGACCCTCAGCGAGTACATGGAGCGCCTGGTGCGGGATACCGAGGCGCGGCTGAGCAGCGGCGCAGCGCAGAATCAGGCGACCCTGCAGAATCTCCTGCTGTCGGGGGAGAGCGCCGCTTCAGCGCGGATGGAAAGGACGGACCAGCGCCTGGACGCCGCCCTCGTAAACCAGGACAGCCGTCTGCGCCACCTGGACGAGGTGCTCAACACCCGCCTGGGCCAGAACGACCAGAAGGTGGGGGAGATGCGGGACACCCTCTTCCAGTCCCTGACCGGGATGCGCGGGGACAACGCCGCCAAGCTGGAAGAGATCCGCAAGACTGTCGATGAGCAACTGCACCAGACGCTCTCAGCCCGCCTGGGCGAGAGCTTTTCCCTGGTCAACGAACGCCTGGAGGCCGTATACAAAGGCCTGGGCGAGATGAAGACCCTGGCCAGCGGCGTGGGGGACCTGAAACGCGTCCTCACCAACATCAAGACCCGCGGCACCTGGGGGGAGACCCAGCTGGGCCTCCTGCTGGAGGAAGCGCTGGCGCCGGGCCAGTATGAGGCCAACGTGGCGGTGAAGCCCGGCAGCGGGGAGCGCGTGGAATTCGCCATCCGATTGCCCGGGCAGGAGGAGGGCAGCCCAGTATGGCTGCCCATTGACGCCAAGTTCCCGCTGGAAGACTATGAGCGCCTGCAGCAGGCGCAGGAAGCGGCGGACAAAGCCCTGACGGACGAGGCGATGAACGCCCTGGCCCAGGCCATCACGCGCGAAGGCCTGCGCATCGCGTCCAAATACATCCAGCCGCCCTACACCACGGATTTCGCCATCCTCTACCTGCCGGTGGAGGGCCTGTACGCGGAGGCGCTGCGGATGCCCGGCCTGGTGGAGAAACTACAGCGGCTCAGCCGCGTGGCGGTGGCGGGGCCCACCACCCTGCTGGCGCTGCTCAACAGCCTGCAGATGGGCTTCAGGACCCTGGCCATCCAGCAGCGCAGCGCGGAAGTATGGCGCCTCCTGAGCCAGGTCAAGGGGGATTTCATGGCCTTCGGGGACATCCTGGAGAAGACGCAGAACCGCCTGCGCCAGGCCAGCGACTCCATCGACCTCGCCACCCGCAGGACGCGGACCATCACCAGGCGGCTGCGCTCCGTAGACTCGGTGGACGGCGCTGAAGCGGAAGTCCTGACGGATATCGAAACCGAGCCGGAAGAATGACCTGGAGGAGTTGAAAAAATGGAAAACGGGAAAAACGGAGGGCCCCTGCGCTTCACCTTCGCGCACAACAATTTCAACGTGGTGGACCTGGAGAAATCGCTGGCCTTTTACCGGGAGGCCCTGGGGCTGGTTGAACTGCGCCGCAAAGAGGCGGAGGGTTTTACCCTGGCGTTCCTGGGGGACGGGCAGACCGCGCACCAGCTGGAGCTCACCTGGCTGAAGGATTTTTCCAAACCGCGCTACAACCTGGGCGACAACGAGATCCATCTGGCTTTCCGTGTCAACGACATGGAAAAAGCCCTCGCCATACACCGGGAGATGGGCGTCGTCTGCTTTGAAAACACGGCGATGGGCATCTATTTCATCGAGGATCCGGACGGGTACTGGATCGAGATCGTACCTGAAAAGCGCTGAGCTATCGCGTCAGCGCCCTCCTGTTTCTTTTTGGCTGCCCTCAGTAGGCGGCCATTTTGCTGAAAGTCTTGAACTGCTGGGAAGTGAACTGGATCCCGCCGTTTTGGATCAATGCGCGCAGGATGCCGTAGCCTGTGCGGGTCTGCGGGTGGGCGTAGCGCATCTGGTACACGTACTGAACTTCCATTTCAAACCCCGTGTCCTCGCAGTCCAGTTTCGCCCGGATGCTGTCGATAAACCCCTGCGGCAGCGTCAGCGGGGCGGCGTAGTTCAGGGAGTATAGCAGGAACTCCTCGTTGATCTGGTAGACTTCGA
>CAZJCB010000223.1:107-3931 GCA_964544245.1 uncultured Christensenella sp. | reverse complement strand
TCCCAGCACGCCTTCGCGGCGTCTTCCTGCCCAAACCCCATGGGGCAGGACTCCCCGGCGTCGTTGAGCTGATAAAACCGCTGCATATCAGCCTGATGATTGTCCGCGCGCCGCATGGGGACGGCCGCGTCGCTGAGCATCCTCCTCATGGGCAGAGCGAGAAAAGCGCAGGGGTTGTTGACCTGGGTCCAGCGATACGCGTACTGAAGAAACCGGTCCCGCTCAGCTTTGCTCTGGTGGGCGAACCATCCGATTTGATCGTAGCCCCACCAATCCATTCTTGAAAGCCGGCCGCGGTCATAATCCTCCGGATGGAAGACTGTCTTTCCTCCCCAGTTGTCCAGTTCCATCAGATACGGCATCGTCTCGCCGGCGAAGCCGTTCGGGTTCTCTCCCCCCTCGCTGAATCCTTCGCGCACAAGCACCAGCCTGAAACCCTCCTCATCAGGAAGGGGCGCCCGGCTGTAGGGCATCGCATGATAGTCAAACAACAGTTTTCCCTTCACATTGACCCCATGCGTGTGGGCGTCCATCAAGACCTTGTGCCGGCGCGCATGTTTGGCGGCATAGTCACGGATCATTCCGAACAGCCCGCAGGTCTTCGCCATACCGCGGTCATTGGCGGTATAAAGATGGACTTGTCCCATGTGCAGCGCTTCATATCCGCAATCGATATAGCGTGTCGCACGGTAATAGAACCACATCTGCGCTTCCGGACGGCTGAGGTCAGGGATCCCCCCGTGCTTGGACGCGTCACCTCCCGCTTCATGCGCAAAGCCCCGCGGCGGGTCAGCGAACAGGGCGTCTTTCAGGCGGAATGACCTTTTTTCAAAAGGCAGTCCAAACGCTTCAAAGACATATCGCGGAACAGTGACATCTTCCATCCGCTCTACAACGATCTCAAACACGCATGCCTGGAGGATGATCTCAGGATCCTCCCGGTGCACGCGTTCGGCCAGCGCGCGGGATTTCCCATAATGCGTCTCATCGTCTTCCTTCATATACCAAACCCCTGACGCGCGGCCGAGAAATTTCACGCCCAGCTTCTCAATCACCCTCAGGTCGTCTTCCAGCGTCTCGCTGTTGACCAGATCTCCAGCCGTCACAGCCCTGGACAGATAATTTTCCAGGACGCCCCGCTGAATGCTTCCGTCAAAACCAAATTGCATCAGTTCTCTCCACCGCTCCGGTTCGTCGTTCCAGATCCATCCGGATTCCGTCGTCGGGTCTGTCCAGAGCAAAATCCCCAAGGCAGACAATCAACAAAAAGAAAGCCCGGCCTCATTCGGGGCGAGCTGTTGCTAATGCCCGGTTCATCCTTTGACGGCGCCAATCATGACCCCTTGCGCGAAATATTTCTGGATGAAAGGATACACGCAGAGTATCGGTGTGATAGTGACGATGACCGCCGCCATTTTCAGCGAATCAGAGGTCACTGTCGTTGCGTTTGCGGCGAGCAGCTGGCCGATGTTGGAAACTTCCGTGGTCGAGGACATCGCCTTGTTCAGCATTTGCTGAAGGACTGTCTGCACTGGCCACATTTTGCTGGACCGCTGATAGAACGCTCCGGAGAACCAGTCATTCCAATGGTTCACTGCGCAGTACAGCGCGATGACGGCAAGAATCGGCTTGGACAAGGGAAGAATGATGCTCCAGTAGGTGCGCAGATACCCGCAGCCGTCCAGTTTCGCAGACTCCTCCAGCGAGTCGGGGATGGTCTCATAAAATGTCCGGATCATGATCATGTAATAAGCGCTGATGGCGCCGGGAAAAACGTAAACCCAGAAAGTGTTGACGAGCTTGAGGTTGTTCAGTTGGATATAGTATGGAATGGTCCCGCCGGAAAACAGCATGGTGAAAGCAATGGCCATCGTAAAGAAATTTCGGCCGGGGAGCGTTTTGACATGCAGCACATAGGCGGAAATGGACATCAGCGCCACGCTGAGCAATGTGCCAAGAATTGTGCGCGATAGGGTGATCTGGTAAGCCGCGAGGATGCTTCCTTTGAACACTTCCTTGAAATTATCCAGCGTCAGCTGCCTTGGCCAAAAGTAGACGCCGCCGCGCGCGGCGTCTTTTCCGTCGTTGAACGCCAGCGCGAAGATATTCAGAAAAGGGAGGACGATCGTCAGGCACAGCAACACGATCAAGACAATGATGACCACCTGCGCAACGCTGTCCGTTTTCGTCGCCTTCACGCGGTTGTCACGGCTGATGACGGCAGCTTTTTCCATGGTTTTCTCCTCTGCAATCAGCTGTTCTTAGGGGCCTTCCCCGCCGACAGGCGCGGCGGGGAAGGCCTGGGAACGATCAGTAGAACATGACCAGGTTTGGATTCTCCTCATGAAGCTGTTCAATCAGTGCCTCAAACTGCTCCACGCCGGCTTCCTTCAGCTGTTTGCGGAAACCATCCAGAATTTGCTCAGCCTTTTCCCTGCTGTCGGCGAAACAGGCTTGCACGAGAACCTCATTGTAATTCAGCAGGCTCATCTTGGCGTTCACCTCAGGCAGTTCCGTCATGAAAGCGTTGGCCTTCAATCCGGGCACCAGGCGGTAAACCTGTGCGTAGTCTGTGGCGAGCTGTACCGCGCGGGTAAATGTGGTACCTGTCTTTGCGCCTGGACGGGACTCTCCGAAATACACATTGTTTTGAATGTCAGTCAGCAAATAGACCAGCCCATAGACGCCGCTTCCGTCAAAAGCCGCTCCATACGCGTTATAAAGCGTTTTGTTATCCCCGGATTCGATCGCGGAGACCACTTCGGCTTTGAGCACGGGTTTTCCGTCAACCAGGTCATAGCTGAGCCCTTCAACGCCATAGGTCATCAGCATCTGGCCTTCCTTGCTGGCAAGGTAGTCCATCAGTTTGACGATTTCCTCCGGGTTGGGCGTTCCGTCCGGAATGGCCCACATGCCATAGCCGCCCTTGCCGGTCGTAATTTTCCCCGTGACGCCCTTGTAGTCCGAAATCGGGCCTAGAGGGATCCAATCCTCAGACTGGTAAATCAATTCTTTATAGTTGTGGATATCGGCGATGACGCCGACAGATTTATTGAACGACAGTTCACCGGCACGGGTTTCGTCGATGGTGAAGAACTCCTTGTGCATCAACCCTTCGTCAATCAGCTTCCGCAGAAAGTCGACTTTTTTCATCGCCCACTCTGTCTCAGCTTCGTGAAGCACTTTCCCGTCTTCGGTCAGGTTGTACGCGCCGGAAACCCCCCAGTTCAGATCGTTGACGACAAACTCAAGCGCATCCACTGAACCGCCCCAGAACTTGGGCCCCAGCGGCGTCACTGGATTGCCGTTGACGTCGGTATAGCCTTTCTCCTTGATCTGCTTGAGCAGTTGATACAGCTGATCACTGGAGTTGATGGCCCTGACGTCAATGCCGAGGTCATCGGCGATGGTTTTCTGGATGTACATGCCGCCGATGTATTCCTCCTCAGGGTTCCAGATCGTGGAGGTATCCACAGCGTCAATGGCCAGGTGCATGAAGTAGGCCGCGCCGTTGAACTCCTTGCGCCAGGTGATGTTGTCGTAGGTGTCGGCAGGCAGGTATTCCTTGTCAGCATACTTTGAGTAGACCTTGGTGTCCTTGATCAGGGGCGCCAGGTCGACGAACATCCCGTCCCTCGCGGCCCGCAGCAGGATGGGGAACTCCGGCCGGGTGGAGTTGTTCAGATAACTGACGATCATGTCCGGCAGATTGCCGGTAGCCAGATGGGCCGTCATGACCGACTGATCGTTTTCACCCGGGGTATAGAGGAATTCAATCTGCATGCCGGTGCGTTTTTTCAACTCCTGCATGACGGGGGTGTTCA
>CAZJCB010000223.1:0-97 GCA_964544245.1 uncultured Christensenella sp. | reverse complement strand
AACTGGTCGTTTGGCAGCGAGTTGCCGATATCATCCACATAGGCCTGAACGAGGATGACACGGTCGGCGATCCACGTGTCGGGTTTTTGTTCGGCAA
>CAZJCB010000222.1:0-3993 GCA_964544245.1 uncultured Christensenella sp. | reverse complement strand
TTCGACTGGATCTATACGGGCGATGATGCGGCTTTCAGGGATGAACTCCAAAGGGCGGACAGGAACGCCACGGTCCTCATCGTGGGCCATTTGCCTCCTCTTGGCGAATGGTGCGGTCAGTTATCCGGCGAAACAGTCCTGTTCAGGAAAAACGGCATGGCCGGCTTATCAATGGAAGGCGAACACCCCGCCCGCGCCAGGCTACAATGGCTGTTCCGCGCTTCGCTGCAAACGGTCCTTGACACGCCGCCGGATAAAAGCGGCCTCCTTCTGGATTGTAAGCATGAGACGCTCGTCCTGCTCAAAAAACTGTCAAAAACACGGCTTCGGTTCCTGCGCAGGCCGGACGACCCCGAATCCGCCCATCAGATGAGGGTATCCGTCAAGCAAGCCCGGTCGCTGCTGTCCTTCGTCCGGCCGGCCGTCGCGGACGAGGATCATAAGGGCAGTCAGGCATCGCTGAAAGCGCTTGCGGACAGGTTTTCCCACGTCCGCGAAGTGGACGTGCTGCTTGCGCAGCTGCGCTCCCTTACCGGAAAGGAAAAAGGAGGGCCCGGCCTGCAAAGCCTGAAGAAATTTCTAAAAAAGGAGCGCAGGGCCGGGGAGGCGGCGCTTTGCGATTATCTGTCGGACAACTCCTTTGAGGAACTCCTGAACGATGTTTCTTCCCGGGTCCGGCATTGGGACGGCCCGGGATATGAACCGGCGCAGTCCGGTCCGCTGCTGCTGAAGCGGTATGAATATTGGTGCCGGAATGCCGCCAGGGCCCTGGAAAGCCTGGATACCGGGTACCCCCGGCTGGTCCACCGCCTGAGGATCAGGCTCAAAAAACTCAGCGCCGTCCATGCCCTCCTCCGGCTGCCCCCTCCGGGCGAAGGCACGGACCCGGCCAAACTCAAACCGCTGGAGCGTATCCTTGGCGGTATCTGTGACACCTATGCCGGCGTTTCTCTCCTTCAAAGGCTGGGGTCAAGGCCGGATGCCGGAAAACTGAAGGCGGAAACGGACGCCTTTGCGGAACTGCTGGAACGCCGTAGAGAGAAACTGACAGGCAAACTGGAGGCTTTTCTCCCGCAGCGCCAAGCCCGGCGATTTTCGCCTTGACGCGATGGTTTTCGTAATCCCAGGCCATGATGCAAGGACCTGAATTTTCTGTATGGCTTGTTATCTGAGAAAATCAGGATGCCAAAAAACAGAAGGCTTCAAAAAGTAAAAGCCCGGCTTTTTGAAACGCCAGGCTGCTTGAATTGTCATTACTTAACAGATTCTCTTGAGGACAAGAAAAAAGTTTGCTTGTCAGATGTCATTGTGGAAGGCCTCCCAGGGTCTCTTCTCTCAATCCGACACCCTGACCGGCAGGATCAGGTACGTGTACTGATTGCCGCTCACCGGGCTGACCACGCAGGGGCTGACGTTGGTGTTGAAGCGCATGGACAGGTCGGGAGTCTCGATGTTCTTGATGACGTCGTTGAGGTAATTGGCGTTGAACGCGATGGTGAGGGGATTGCCGTCAAAGTCGATGGTGAGCTGCTCGGTCGCCGCGCCCTTTTCCGCGTTGGCGGAAAGGGTGAGGGTCTGGTCCTCTATTTTCATGCGCAGCAGGTTGTTGCTGCCCTCCCGCGCGATGAGGCTGGCCCTGAGGATCGCGGAGGCGAAAACCTGCCGGTCGATGCGGATGGCCGTGGTCCAGGAGGTGGGCAGGATCTGGCGGTAGTTGATGTATTCCCCCAGGATGAGGGGCGAGGTGATCTTCGTCCTGTCAAACTCCGCCACCATGTGCGTGCGCGACATCGTCAGCGTGATGGGCTGGTCGGAATCCGACAGCATCCGGCTGATGTTCCCTGTCAGTGCCCCCGGCAGGATGTAGGAAAGCAGGTCCTTGCCCTTGGGCATCTGGTGCTCGCAGTAGACGCGCTGCATCGCCAGGCGGTAACCGTCCAGGCAGGTGAAGCGCACCTCGTCGGCGCTGGTCTCCATCAGGCAGCCGGTCAGGATGCGCCGGGTCTCGTCAGTGGAAATCGCGAAGATGATGCTGCGAACGGCCTGCTTGAATTTCTGCTGGCTGATGCTGGTGACGGATTCGGGTTCCACCCTGGTGATGTCCGGGTACTCGCCCGCCTCGATCAGGACCAGGCGCGTCTTGCTGCCCATGTTCTTCACAATGGCGCGCTCGTTGTTCTCGGTGTCCAGTTCGACGTTGCCTTCCAGGTTGCGCACCAGTTCACCCAGCAGCCTCGCGGGCAGCATGGCCTGGCCGTCCTCCTTCACTTCCGCTGGGACGACGGCCTGGATGGCCAGTTCCCCGTCCGTGACCGTCAGCTGCACCCCGTCCTCCAGGGTCTCCAGCAGCACGCCCTCCTGAAAAGCGCGCGTGGGGCGGTTGGTCAGCGCGTGGCTGACCATGCTCATCCCATGGTTGAAATCAGTTGCGTTGAAGGCGACCTGCATACGTTTCCTCCTCGGTGTCCTCTGGCCCGCCGCCGGCAGTGGCAGTAGTTAAATAGAGCAGCAGTAGTAGTAGGGGGTGTGGACGGCGTGGATAAGCCCTGCGCGCCATGGCCTGTCAGGCTTTTTTGTCCTTTGCGGCCTGTGTGGAAACCCGCTGCGCCTGTGGACGCCTGGGGATAAATCCGCTTTCCTTGGATCCAGGTCCCGTAAATCCCCGTCTCCAGACTCCCAGGGTTTCCGGCTTTGGCCCGGGCCGGGATACAAAGCCGTCCGCTTCCGGACAAGCGCCCGGATGTTCCGGGGAGGGCTGTCCACAGCCTGCACAGGGTGTGGACAGTTTATCCTCTGGCAATGAATCCTGAGGGGATAGGCCTTTTCCGGCGTTCCCGGGAAAAGCTTCCCGGGGTTTTGCACAGGGCTATTTCGAAAGCCTGCTTGCGGCGGCTTTGTCCAGCAGCACCGTAACACTGGCGTGGGTACGCAGGATGGAGGCGGGCACCGTCGGGGTGACCTCCCCCTCGACCATCGCCTTGACCACGTCGGCTTTGTTCTCGCCCAGGGCCAGCAGCATGATGGATTTGGCGCTCATGATGGTGCCGATGCCCATGCTCAGCGCGCGGCGCGGCACCTCCGCCTCGGAGTCAAAGAAGCGGCGGTTGGCCTTGATGGTGCTCTCCGTCAGGGTGGTCACGTTGGTGCCGTAGGTGAAGACCGCCCCCGGTTCGTTGAAGCCGATGTGGCCGTTGTTTCCGATGCCCAGCAGCTGCAGGTCGACCCCGCCGGCGTTCCGGATGGCTTCGTCATACTCCCTGCACTCGCCTTCCAGGTCTTCCGCCAGGCCGTTGGGCAGGCGGGTGTTCCCGATGTTGATATGGTCAAAGAGCTGCCTGTGCATGAAGGCATAATAACTCTCCGGATGGCTGATGGGCAGGCCGACATACTCGTCCAGGTTGAAACTGGACACCCGGGAAAAATCCAGCACCTTTTTTTCATACAGCCTGATGAGTTCCCTGTACGTGCTGATGGGCGTGGAGCCGGTGGCCAGGCCGATGACGCTGTCGGGCTTCCTGAGGATCTGCGCCGCGAACAGGGCCGCGGCGGCTTGAGCAAGCGAGCCTTCGTTTTCAAACACATGAACAACCATTCAGAAATCCTCCTTCTTTTTCGGATATTATACCATATCCCGTGGGAGAGTGACAGAAATTTCTCGGAGCGGACGGGGAAATCATATGACGACGGGGGCTTTGTGCTGCGCCGGTGCCGCCCACATTCTGAAAAACCATGCTATAATCCCCTCAGCAAGAAAAATGGAGGGAAACTTATGTCGGAAGTGTTCGCCAGGGTGGCCCTGCCGGAGGATCTGGGGCTGAGCAGCAAGGCTGTCCTTCGGTTTTTTGAGGCACACCGGGATCTGGGCATCCACACCCTGGCCGCGGTGCGGAACGGGAAGGCCTGGGCGGTCGGGATGAAACCGTGGGACGTGGACGCGCCGCACACGCTGTTCTCGCTGTCCAAGAGTTTTCTGTCCATGGCGGCGGGCCTGGC
>CAZJCB010000221.1:0-4005 GCA_964544245.1 uncultured Christensenella sp. | reverse complement strand
CGGCAGCCGCGCGTGCAGCCCCGCATGATTTCCAGCACGATGCGGTCGTGCACCGCCTCGGTAAAGGGGACGGGGATCTTTTCGGGGTAAGGCGCCAGGTCCAGGTCCAGCTCGACGCGTTTTCTGACCGCGGCCGGGATGCCGGGCTCCAGCGGCGCGAAGGCGGCCAGCCTGCCGTCCAGCGCGTATTCCGGATGATAAAACCGGGGGACGTACACACCGGGGACGCCCGTCAGGCGCCGCAGGGTTTCTTCCCGTTTCAAGCCCGCCCGGCGCGTTTCGCCGATGACGCGCAGCATCTCGTTTGCCGCCGTTTCGCCGTCTCCCATCAGGAAGGCGTCGATGAAGGGGGCCAGTGGCTCCGGGTTGAACGCGCAGGGGCCGCCGGCGATGACGACGGGGTCGCTGTCGCTCCTCCCGTCCGCCCGGATGGGGACGCCGCCCAGTTCCAGCATCAGGAGGATGTTGGTATAGCTCATCTCATACTGCAGGGTGAAACCCACCGCGTCAAACTCTTTCAGCGGCGTGCGCGTTTCCAGGGAAAACAGCGGGATGCCTTCCCGCTTCAGCCCTTCCAGCATGTCCACCCAGGGCATCATCACCCGCTCGCACAGCAGGTCCTCCTCCCGGTTGACGGCGTCGTAGAGCACCTTCATGCCCAGGTGGCTCATCGCCACTTCGTAGGTGTCCGGGAAGGCGAAAAGGAAACGGGTCACGCCGGGCCGGTGTTCCTTGACGACCTGGTTGACCTCCCCGCCGGTATAGCGGGCGGGGCGCGCGACCTGTTCCAGCAGCGCCTCCAGGCGCCGCGAGCTGTCTTTGTCCAAAATACTGCCTCCGTTCGTGCGTGAGAGCACATTTTACCACAGCCCGGGCGGGGATGTCATCCTGGAGCGGGTATAATATGGCAGGCCAGAAAGACAAGGCCAAGGAGGGAACCGGGATGCGGATCAGCTTTGAGGACGTGAAGAACAGCGCGGCGGTCAATGCCTACATCAAAAAGGCGGACGAATCGCTCACCGCGCTGGGCTTTACGGAGCACAGCTTCGCCCACGTCACCAAGGTGGCCCTCTCGGCGGCGGACATCCTGCGCGCCACCGGCCGCAGCGAGCGGGAGGCGGAGCTCGCCGCCATCGCGGGCTACCTGCACGACATCGGCAACGTGGTCAACCGCGAAGGGCATGAGACCAGCGGCGCCTTGATGGCGTTCACCCTGCTGGGCGGGATGGGGGCCGACCCGGAGGATATCGCGACGGTGATGGCCGCCATCGGCAACCATGACGAGGGGACTGCCTTCCCGGTCAACGAGGTCGCCGCCGCCATGATCCTGGCGGACAAGACCGACGTGCGCCGAAGCCGCGTGCGCAGCATGGACACCATTTCCCAGGACATCCATGACCGGGTCAATTACGCGGTCATCCAGTCCGGGGTGGAGGTGCTGGAAGGGGAAAGGGAGATCCGGCTCAACCTGACGATCGATACCGCCATCTGCCCGATCTCCGAATACTTTGAGATCTTCCTCAGCCGGATGCTGCTCTGCCGCCGCGCCGCCCAGCGCCTGGGCTGCGCTTTCGCCCTCATTATCAACGGCCAGAAGATGATGTAGGGACATCATCATCAACTCACGGAGCTTCAGGAAACGGAGGACTCTGTGAACAGCATCGTCCATTTTGAGATGATGGCGGACGACCTCCCCCGCGCCACGGCTTATGACCGGAAGGTTCACCAGGCCGACCCCAACGCAAAATGAGAAAACGGAGACGAGACAAATGGCAAAACTTCACCTGTACCACTTCGAGGGATGCCCCGCCTGCAAGCAGGCCAAACAATGGATCGCCGAGCTGCGCCGGGAGAAACCCGAGCTGGCAGACGTGCCGGTCGAGATGACCGACGTGCACAGGCAGCCGGACTTCAAGGCCCCCGCCCCCTTCTACTACGTACCCACCTTCTTCCTGGAGGGCAAAAAGGTCCTGGAGGGCGAGGTCACCAAGGAAGAGCTGGAAAAGCTCCTCAGGGCGGCATCCTGAGGGTACAGCGAATCTGATGCCGGGCTGCCATGCTGCTGCCCGGCATTATTTGTAAATTCCGGTTACCAGAAAGCAGGAAACAGTTGCAGGAACCCCTCCGTCCTGATAGGATAGGAAAGCCCACGACACGACCGGGGCAAAGGAGGACACCAGTATCCGCACCAATTTCCACACCCATACAGAACGCTGCCTGCACGCGGCCGGACCCGACGAAGCCTATGTCCGCGCCGCCATCGAAAACGGCTACGCCCGGATGGGCTTTTCAGACCACACCCCCTGGCCCCACAACGAGAGCATCCAGACCAGCATGAGGATGTCCCCGGAGCAGCTCAGCGGCTATGTCCGCTCCGTCACCCGGCTGCAGGACAAATACGCGGGGCAGATCGACATCAGCCTGGGGCTGGAGGCGGAGTATTACCCGGATTTCATGGGCTGGCTCAGCGACACCCGTGCGGAGTACGGGATCGACTACCTGCTCTTCGGCAACCATTATGACGGGATCCGGGAAGACCATTATTTCGGCGCCGCCAGGACCCCGGATGACGTCAGGCGCTACGCCAGGCACGCGGTAAAAGGGATAGAGAGCGGGCAATTCGCCTGCGTCGCGCACCCCGACCTGTTCATGCAGGGCTACCCCCGCTTTGACGCGGAGTGCAGGGCTGCCAGCCGCGACATCGCCGCCGCGGCACGGGAGAACGGTGTGCTGCTGGAGTACAACCTCTCCGGCTTTTACAACCATTTCCGCCGCGGGGCGGGCTACCCCTGCCTGGAGTTCTGGGAAACCGCAGCGCAGGAAGGCGCCCAGGCCATCATCGGCATCGACGCGCACAACCCGGAGCGCTACATGAACGTCGAGCTGTACGACCTGGCCATCCAGCATCTGAAGGGCCTGGGGATCCGCCGGGTCGAGGACCTGGCGGGCCTGGGGCTCAAACCCGTTACCGCCCTGAGGGCGGAAGCCATCTGACCCCGGGGCCGGGACTGAATTGAGGTGCGTCACATGAGCGATCCAGTTAAAACCGCCAGCGGGAACCCCCTCCTGGCCCTCTACCGGGTGATCCAGGGCGCCCTCATCGGCGGCGGCGCCATCCTGCCCGGCGTGTCCGGCGGCGTTCTGGCGGTGGTCTTCGGCGTTTACCGGCCGATGATGGCCTTCCTGTCCCGGCCTTTTGCCACCTTCAAAACGCAGTACAGGCTGTTCATCCCCATCATTTTCGGCGTGGGCCTGGGCTTCTGGGGCTTTGCCAAACTGGTGGACTGGATGTTCTCAGGCTCCTCCCCCATCCCGCTGGCCCTGTTCGTCGGCCTCATCCTGGGCACGGTGCCGCTGCTTTACCGCGCCGCGCAAAAGCCGCAGCACGGCCTCTCCCTGACCGGAAAGGACAAGCGGGACAACCGCCTGGCGCTGGTCCTCAGCTTTGCCGCCCTGATGGCCTTCCTCTTCCTCCTCTCAAAGGAAAACGGGCAGGACCTGCAGCCGACACTGCTGCTGAGTTTCGTTTCCGGCATCATCTGGGGCTTCAGCCTGGTGGTGCCCGGGCTGTCCTCCTCCTCCATCCTGCTGTTCATCGGCATCTACACGAAGATCATGGCGGGCGTCAAGGACCTGGATTTCGGGATCATCATTCCGCTTCTCCTGGGCATCGCGCTGGTCGCCTTCCTGTTCGCCCGCCTGATCGACCGGCTCTTCGACCGGCACTACGGCGTCGCCTCCAATGCCGTGGTCGGCCTGGTGGTCGCCAGCACGCTGGCCATCATCCTCATCCCGCCGCCTGAATACAGGCTGGGTTCCTTTGTCGAAGGCCTCGTCTGCGTTCTGGTCGCGGCGTTTGGATTTGTCGCGGCGCATTACCTGGGCATCTGGGGCGAAAAGATCAAGCCCTCGGAATAAGGAAGGAAGACTGGCGATGGAAAAACCTTTTATCTGTTTTGGCACCGTCACCATCGACTGCGCGCCGGAGCAGGTGCCCGCGATGGT
>CAZJCB010000220.1:0-4021 GCA_964544245.1 uncultured Christensenella sp. | reverse complement strand
GATGTTCTTCTCAACCCAGATCTTCCGGTATTCCTGGAAGGCTTTGGAGTAGTTGTCCTCATCGTTGGCCAGCTTGAAATAACGCATAGCCTGGGCGTATTCTTCTTTCCGCAGCAGCGCGCGGCCGACGCCGATGTAGGCCAGTTCATAATTCCCGTTCTGGCCCAGCACCGCGCTCCAGCTGTCCGCCGATTCGGCGTACTCGCCGCGTTGGTACTGCTCTGTCGCCTGGTAGATCAGCCTTCCGTATTCCGTTGGTTCAAAGACGGTGACCGAGTTTTCCAGGGAGTCCAGCACCAGCAGGTCATAGCCGA
Organism: uncultured Christensenella sp.; assembly: GCA_964544245.1. Taxonomy (GTDB): domain Bacteria; phylum Bacillota; class Clostridia; order Christensenellales; family Aristaeellaceae; genus UBA6115. Next base: position 3,707 of record CAZJCB010000220.1, on the reverse strand, counting down.
TGTGCTCAATGGACGCCGCGTTCCGGAAGTAACCCGCCATATTGCCTGAGCCGCCGAACGCCCAGAGGCTGCGCCCCTGGTCGTCATATCCGAACAGGCGGCCGCGTGTCTTGTCCAGCGCGATATAAACCTCGTTTTCCAATACCGTGATGTCCGAAAATTTGGACGGGCCGCTGTACCCCACGGCGGTGCCCCAGTCAATGTCCCCGATGGGGGGGAATTCCCCGTTCTTGACCAGGATGTCCGTCCCCACGGCGTTGAGTTTGCGGATTGGGCGCGCCTTGTCCCAGAGCAGGTCGTATTCCGAGAAGGTCGTGGTCACGGAATAGATGAACCCTTTCGGGTCTACATACGCGTTGTCAAACTCCGTAGGCACAAAGGAAGCCTGCTGCTCGCGCTGCCGGCGGGTGGAAAGGACCCGCCATACCTGGTCGGTGAAGGAAAAGCTGACGGGCATGGCGCCGATAAACCCGGTAAACCGGCCATCCTGCTCAAATTTCGCCAGACCTTTGTTCACGTTTCGCGCGAGCACGAATGCGCGCCCGGTGACGTCGGCCACGACGCGCGTGGGCAGGAAGGCAAGGCGCTGGTCAAAGGTCTGGTCCACGGGCTTGGTAATGGTCAGCAGGTGGTTCAGGTCGCGGTCCAGCTTCAGGACCCGCTGGTTTTCCGTGTCGCAGATGAACAGGTCGTCTTCCGCCGTGACAAACACATCAGACGGCGAAGCGAAGGTACGCGGTTCAATCCCGCCTGTGAAACCGGCGATGACACGCTCAAGCTCAAAATTCCCCCTTGCGCGCCTGATTTGCAGGATGCGGTGGTTGCCGCTGTCACAGAGGTAGATTCTGTCGCCTTTGACAAACAGGCTGGAGGGATTGCTGATGGGCGTTTCCAGCCCCAGATCCGCGCTGTAGAGCACGGAGGCGACGCGGTACGCGTCCGGCGAGTGCCTCAGGTTGCCCCAGTAATCATACGTGTAGGTATACTGAACCTCATGGCCCAGCTGGGCCATGGCCTGGCTGAAGGGAGCCAGCAGCAGAAGCGCAAGGAGCAGCGCCGCCGCCTTCCGCAGGTTTGGCGTGAGAGAACCGGCCAACCGCTTTTTCCGCACGTCCCTACTCCTTGATGCCTGATGAGGCCATCGTTTCCAGGATCTTGCTTTCGGACAGAATAAAAATCGTGATCGGAACCAGCATCATGATGACCGTGACCGCGGCGGCCTGGCCTGTGCGCGCGATGCCGCCGGCTTGAATCTGCTGCAGGGCGTAGGTCAGCGTCTTTTTTGCTTCGGAGTAGATGACGGTGGAAGCCTTGTTGTTCCACAGGCCCTGTACCGAGAAAATGATCAGGGTCAGCCATGCCGGCTTGACGTTGGGCATCACGATCTGCCAGAACACCCGCATCTCGCTGGCGCCGTCCATTTTGGCGGATTCTATCAGCGCCATGGGGATTCCCTCCATAAACTGCTTCATCAGGAACAGCCCGATGGGCGCGGCGAAGGCCGGAAGGATCACCGCCAGCGAGGTATCCACCAGCCCCAGCCTGGTCAGCACCAGGTAGTTGGGGATGCCGGTGACATAGCCGGAGAACATCAGCGCGACCACCACCAGCCGGAAAAAGGCTTTGCCGCCGGGAAAGTCATATTTTGCCAGCACATAGGCGGCCATGGACGCGATGACCAGGTGGCCCGCGGTGCCAATGAGGGTGATGAGGACCGTGTTGGTAAGGTAACGCCCGAAGGGCACCCATGACTGGCCCATCGTCACCACCAGGTCGGCGAAATTGTCAAAGGTCGGGTTGCTGGGAAAGAGCCTGGGCGGAAAGCGGAATAATTCGTCCAGGGGTTTCAGCGATGCCGCGAGGGCAAACACCAGCGGGTAGACCATGATGACCGCCGTGAGGCCCAGCATCAGGTAGATGAAGGAGTCACCGGCGCGTGAACGGTTGGGACGCCTGCGGTGCGCGATACTGGCGGTTTTTCCGGGTTGAACGGTTCGCTCTCTTGCCATCTCAGGTGCCCAACTTCTTCAGTATTCCCTGGATGGCCTTATTGGTCAGGATCATGGTGAGGAAGAGCAGCGTGGCGATTGCAGACGCATACCCCATGTCAAAACGGGTGTACCCGTAGTCGAACAGGTGGGTCACCACTGTGTGCGCGGCGTAATCGGTTGAAGGATATCCGCACAGCGCCATTGTCTGGTCGGCTACGGAAAACGCCGCGGTGATGGACATCACGGCGCCGAACAGCAGCATGGGGCGCATGTTGGGCAGGGTGATGTAGTACAGTTCCTGCCAACGGTTGCGCACGCCGTCCACGTACCCGGCTTCATACTGCGCCTGGTCAACACCCTTCAGCCCTGCGACAAAAGCGAGGAAACCGGTGCCCATGCTCATCCAGAGCAGCACCAGAACCACCACCGGCATCATATATTTCGGGTCAGTCAGCCAGAGGATGGGGGAATGGACGATCCCCATGCGCACCAGGAAGGAGTTCAGGTAGCCGTAAACGTCTCCGCGGAAAATGATGGAAAAGATAAAATAGGCGTTCCCGGCAATCGAGGGCGCGTAGAAAATCACCACGGCGACAGAGCGCAGCCAGCGGGGAAGTTCGTTGATGAACCAGGCGAAAATAAAGGACAGGATGTATCCGATGGGCCCGGTGATCACAGCGATGATGAAGGTGTTTTTGACGGAAATGAGGAAGATGTCATCCTGCAGGATGAGGTTGATGTAGTTGGCCAGCCCGATGGGGCGGGGGGGTTCAAGGATGTTGTAGTACGTGAAGCTGTAGCGGATGGAGGTCACCATCGGCAGGATGTAGAAGGTAAGAAAGAGCAGCGCGAAAGGCAGCAGGAAGAGGTAGCAGACCCGCAGCTGCCTGGCCTGGTACATCATGACCGACATCCTTCGCCTGCGCAGGTCCAGATATTTCTGCATTGTGCTCATTTCCGCGCCCCGCTTTCCCCGGCCAGCCCAAACTCCAGCCGCTTTTTCTGGATTTCCCTGTCAATCAACCGGGCATAATCCAGGATGGTCTCGCGCGGATCGGCGGATTCGTTGATGACCTTGCGAACAGCGTTGGTGATGTTGCGCCCGGTGTAATAACCGCCGGCGATTTCGCGGAAACCTACCGCCTCTTCCATCGCCTCCTCCAGCACGTTGAGCTGTTTCGCGCTCCAGGACAGTTCGCGCATCGCCTCCTTGTTGGCCGTCGCGTAGCGGGCGGATGAGCCGAGCACCGCTTCGATTTCCCTTCCGAACCGGACCTGGGCTTCCCTGCCTGTCCACCATTTCATGAATTCCCAGCCCTGCTGCTTGCGGGCCTCATCGTCCGTCGCGATCATCATGCAGCTGCTTCCCTGAGAATGGACAGACCGGTCCAGCCTCGTCCCATTCTCTCCGTCTTCAATGATTTTTCCCGGGATGAAAGTGAAGTCCCACAGCCCACGGATTTCCGGCGCTGAGACCGCCAGCAGGTTGAAGGTGGTAAATTCCGAGACCCCCAGCGGCATTTCGCCTGAACGGAAACGACTGATTAAATCAAACTCCTTGGGCAGGCCGTAATCGGTGTACAGCGAGGTGTAAAAATCAAACGCCTGCACCGCGGGTTCTTCGTTGATGAGGGTCCTGGTCGCTTCCTCGTTGTAGATCCGGCCGCCCATCTGGTAGATGAGCGAATACAGCGCGAACTGGTTGGGCGCGGCGAT
>CAZJCB010000219.1:0-4032 GCA_964544245.1 uncultured Christensenella sp. | reverse complement strand
TACCTCGCGGCCCTTTTCGTTGATGGTATAGGTGTAGCTGGTCGCCTTGTTGGCGGACGACGCGAAAGGAAGCAGCATCGCCAGCAGTGCGGCTGCCAGGAAGGGGGCCAGGCGGTTCTTCTTCACGCTGCCCCTCCTCACTTGATGCCCGAATGGCTCATCGTGCTCATGACCTGGGACTGCATGACGATGAAGATGAGCAGGTTGGGCAGGAACAGGATCAGGGAGGCCGCCGCCGTCATCCCCGCCGCGGACACCGTGTTGTTGGTGGAGATGGCGTTGAGGTAAAAGGCCAGCGTGCGCAGGGTGTCGTCGGTGATGAAGTTGTTGGAGGCCTCCACCGTGCCCCAGACCAGCTGGAAGGACAGCACCGCCGCCGTCGCCAGGGCCGGGCGCGTCAGGGGGATGATGACCCGCCTGATGATGGTCAGGTCGCCCGCGCCGTCGATCACCGAGGCTTCGATGAGGGCGTCGGGGATCTGGTCGGTGAACTGCTTGATGAGGAAGAGGACCACCGGCATCGCGATGAGCGGCAGGATGTGGGCGGAAAGGGTGTTGAGCATGCCGGAGTTGACGATGACGATGTAGCGGGGCACCGCGACCGCTGTGGGCACGAACATCAGCGCCAGCTGGTTGACGCTGAACAGCCTTTCCTTCAGGCGGAATTTCTTTTTGGACAGGGCATAGGCCCCGGTGACGGAGATGGCCAGGTTCAGCAGCACCGTCAGCGCGGTGATGACCACGGAGTTGAGCAGGTAGCGGGACATCGGCACCCCGGTGGTGGAGGACATCCGGAACAGCGCGCGGAAATTGTCCAGCGTGAACTCACTCGCGATCACGCGAGGCGGAAAGGCGAACAGCTCGCCCAGGGGCATGAACGCCCGGTTGACGATCATGATGACCGGGATGACCATGAATGCCGCCAGGGGCAGCAGGAGGAGGTAAAACTTGACCTGCCCGGCGGAAAAGCTCTTGGGGTTGATGCGCGAACCGGCGTAGCGGCTGTGCCGCTTTTTCTTCATTTCCTTCCTCATCACCCCGCAGCCTCCTCCCTGTCGCCAAAGAAGCGGTAGGCCAGCTTGTTGAACAGGTAGACCACCAGCAGCAGGATCACCGACAGCGCGGCCGCGTAGCCCATCTCGTAGCGGATAAAGCCGTAGTCGTCGATGTGGTTGGTGATCAATTGCCCGGCGTACTCGGGGGTGGGGTTGGCGCCCGAGAGCGTCACGCCGATCCAGCCCATGTTGAAGGCGTTGACGATGGCCATCACCGCGCCAAAGAGCATCTGCGGCTTCATGGACGGGATTGTGATGTAGATGATCTCCTGGAAGCGGCTCTTCATGCCGTCCACGTAGGCGGCCTCGTACAGCTCCTCGTTGACGTTCAGGATGCCCGAGATCATCGCCAGGAAGCCGATGCCCATGGCCGACCAGAGCGAGACGATGATCATGATGAGCATGAAATAGTCCCGGGTCAGCAGGAACTGGATCGGCTGCTGGGTGAGGCCCAGTTCCATCAGCAGGTAGTTAGCGACGCCCGCCTGGTCCCCTGAGAAGATGGCGCGCCAGACTACGCCGATGAACACGCTGCCCAGCATGGAGGGCGTATAGATGCACAGCGCCAGGAGGGTGCGGGGCAGCCGCTGCAGCTGGGTCAGCATCCAGGCCACCAGGAAGGACAGCACGTAGCCCCCCGGCCCCACCACCAGGGCGTAGAGGAAGGTGTTGGGCAGCACGTTTTTGAGGAAGGGCGTATCCTGGGTAAACACGGAGATATAGTTGAGGAACCCGGTGAACACCGGCGCGTTGATGACGTCAAAGAAAGTGAAGGACAGCGCCACCGCCACCACCACGGGGATCAGGATGAACATGGAGAAGGGGACGGCGTAGGGGAGCAGCAGCAGCCCGGCGCGCAGGCCGTCGTGGCGCCTGAGGCCGCCCCGTTTCTTCCTCCCTGCACTTGCGATGCCGCTCATTTGCCCCCCTCCGCCCCGTCCATCTGCCGCTGGATCCAGTCAATGTCCCGGACGGCATAGGGCTTGATCCGCTTGCCCTCCAGGTCGTAAAAGCCCAGCTCCGTCATCTTTTTGCGGATCTCCCGGTTGATGAGCACCACCTTCTCGTCCACCGCCACCTGCGCGCTGGCGCCCCGGTTGACCATGGCGTTCCAGATGTCGGAGATGGAGCGTTCCAGGATGTACTGCCCCGGCGTGCGCGGCACGTCCCGCAGCCAGACGGTGCTCGCAATGATGGTGTCCAGGTCGGCCCGGTCAAGGGGCGCGTCGGCCAGCGCCTGCAGGTTGCTGGGCAGCCAGAGGAAGGCGTCGCCATAGGTGGAGCGCAGCTGGAAGCCGTAGTCCGCCTGCGTCTCGTGGGACAGCCACCACTTCAGGAACGCCCAGGCTTCCTCCTGCATCTTCGTCCCCTTGAACACCACGCCGCCCTGGCCGTTGGCGACGAACCAGCGGGAGACGCTGCCGTCTGACTGCGGGGTGCCCGGGTAGGGGGCCAGCGACCACTGCCCCTGCAGCTCCGGCGCGCCGTTTTTCAAGAGGATATAGGTGGCGGAGTCGATGATCCCCACCGGCTGCACGGCGTAGCGGAAGGCGTCAAAAAAGCTGGTCACCTGCTTGTCCAGGGAATAGGCGATGAACAGGTTGCCCAGCGCCTGGATGCCCGCGATCCCTTCCGGCCGGTTGATGGCGGTGCGCAGGCCGTCTTCGGTGTATAGCATGCCGCCGTGCTGGTAGATGAGCGGGGTCGTCTGGTAAAACCACTTGTAGCCGGTGCCCTGGGCGATGTTGTGGAAAAAGTTCATGCCGTAGCGCTGCAGTTCCGGCAAAAGCTTCACCACGTCCGCCCAGGTGTCCGGGGGCCTGAAGCCGAAACTGTCAAAGATGTCCCGCCGGTAGACCAGGCAGGCGAAGTCCAGCGTCTCCGGGACCGCGTAGACCCCCTCGTTGAACAGGTAGGGCACCAGGGTGCCGGCCGGCATCCGGGCCGCCACCTCCCAGAAGTCCGGGTATTCCCGCAGGTCCCTCAGCGCGCCGCGGGAGGCCAGGTCAAAGGGCATGTAGGAGGGGAGGCCCAGCGCGATGTCCGGCGTCGCGCCGGCGGAGGCGGAGAGCGTCAGCCGCCCCGGGTCGGTCAGCGCCGACAGCTTGACGCGGATGCCCGTTTTGGCGGTGAAATCCGTGTCCACCATCTTCTGCAGCAGGTCCACGTGCGACAGCGCCCGGTTGACCCAGACGGTCAGGGTCTCCCCGTCCCCGGCGGTCTGCCGGTACTTGTCCGTGGTGAACGTGTTGAAAAGCGAAGCGCCCCAGTTGCCCAGGCTCTGAAGCAGCCCCGCGCGCGCCGGCGGCAGCGCGCCGTCCCCGGTGAAATACGCCATGTCCAGGGAGAAATCGTTGTCCGCCAGCTGGGTCGTGAAGCGGCTGAGGGAGACGATGATGGAGTTGTCCGCCCCCGTCATCTGGCTGGTGTACAGCGCGATCTCATCGGGGTAGCGCCGCATGTCCTCCACAAAGCTCAGCACCTTGTCCAGCTCCGAGAACATCGCCCCGGCGGCGCCCTTGCTGCTGTACCCCTGCGTGAGCGCCTTGATATGGTTGACCAGGGTCACGTAGGCGTCCAGCCAGGCCGCGATGTCCGGCAGGTAGCGGGTCATCTTCCAGGTGCGGTTGCGGTCCTGCTGGGAACCGGCCAGTTCGACGATCTTCAGGGAAAAGCGCATCACGTGCGCCGCCATCAGCCGCGCGGTCCGCCAGGCCCGCATGACGGGCGCCAGCTCCATGCGCAGGGTGAGCGTGTGCCGGCCCTCGCCCAGGTAGAAGAGATAAGGGGTCCCGTCCGCGCCGCCCAGGGTTTCGTTGGCCCAGTTGCCGTTGGTGACCGGGAAGGCGTAGCTGACGCACTCCCGGAAAGGGATCTGCCCGTCGATCAGGACCGTGTGGAAGGCGTCAAACTCCGCCTTGCCGTTCATATAGTGAAAGGAGAGCTGGTAGTTCCCGGCGCTGGGGACCTCAAAGGC
>CAZJCB010000218.1:0-4032 GCA_964544245.1 uncultured Christensenella sp. | reverse complement strand
TTCATGGTCATGGTAGGCGGCGTAGAGTTCGTCCGCTCCCCGCGCCCAGGCGCAGTGGGCGCCCCCCCGCCGTTCATGCAGGACGTTCCGCTCATCGATCTGTATCCTCCCGGATGGTGACGTGCACGGTGTCCCCCGGCTGCTTCCCGATGGCTTTCCGGATGTCCTTGCGCAGGCCGATGATGTGGCAGGGGGTGCCCATGCGGACCAGGGAACCGCGGTAGGGGTATCCGTCAAACGTCGATGATACGCTGATCCATCCCTTGCCGAATTCCGCCTGCGCGTCATAGGGAAATTCGATATAGGCGCCGTCCATGTCCGGCACTTTCCGGATGACCGCGTCAAACTCGTACGTTTTGCCGTTCACAGGCCGGGGTGCTCCGCGCACCAGCGCGCCATGTCCCGGATCAGTTTTTCCGGCAGGGGCCCGCTTAGCGGCAGCTGAAAGGCGCCCTTGGAGGACTTGAACCCCTTCAGCTCTTCCTTAAAGCGCAGGATGGCCTCGGGGCCGGGGTAGACGCCGACGTGCGCCTTGTGCAGGGCGAAATGGATCACGTTTTTCGTCAGGCGGAAGGTCGGCATCCCCCAGGAGACGCACTCCTTCAGTTCCGGTACCGCCTCCAGGATGAGGCTCCGCAGCGCAAAGAGCCGTTCCCGGCGCTCCAGCGGACAGGACAGGATGTATTCCTCAATGGGGGTCATGTTTGCTCCTTTCAGGCTGTTTGGGATGCCGGCTTCCCCGGCTTGAAGAACAGCACCAGCAGGACGGTCGCCAGCAGCGACAGTGAGGCGCCGAAGAGGAAGGGGACCTGAGGGCCGAAACGGTTCCACAGCAGGCCGAAGACCATGCTGGCGGGCAGGAGGGCGACGCCCGCGATGGTGGCGTGCAGGCCCAGCATGGTGCCCTTGAGTTCTTTCGGGGAGATCTCCGCGATCAGCGCGCGCTCCACCCCGGCGGTCATGGCGGTGTAGAAACCGTATACGGCGAACACCAGGACCATGGCCATTCGGCCTCTGATGAAGGCGAAGCCTGCGTAGGTCAGGGCGAATACCAGGTATCCGCCGGTGAGCAGCTTTTTGCGCCCGATCCTATCCGACAGCCGCCCGAAGGGGACCGCCAGCAGGGAAGCGCTCAGGTTGTAGAGGAAGTAGAGCAGGATGACCGCGGTGTCGTCAAACCCCGCGCTCCTGGCGCGCAGCAGCAGGAATGTGTTGGAGGAGTTGCCCAGGGTGAACAGCCCGGTAATGAGCAGGTAGAGTTTCAGCGGCTTGCTCAGTTTGCCGGCGTTTTTCCAGAAGCGCTCCCGTTCCTTCTGTTCCCGTCCCGCCCGCTTCTCCCGGATGAAGCGGAACATCATCAGCGAAAGCGCCGCGGGGATGATGGAAATGAGGAAGACGCGGCGGTAGTCGGGCCCGCCCGCCCCGGCGCCGCGGATGAGCAGGAAAGCCAGCAGGATGCCCAGGGCCGAGCCCGCCATGTCCAGCGCCTTGTGGATGCCGAAGGCATTGCCCAACCCGCCCGCCGGCGCGCTCTCGCTGACCATGACGTCCCGCGGCGAGGTGCGGATGCCCTTGCCCAGCCGGTCGATGACCCGCGCCGCCAGCACCCCTCCCCAGGAGGAGGACAGGAGCAGCGCCGCCTTGTACACCAGCCCCGCGGCGTAGCCCAGGAAGGCGATGGCCTTCTTCTTCTGGTACCTGTCCGTCAGGTAGCCGCTGTAGACCTTCAGCAGGCTGGCCGTGCTCTCCGCGATCCCCTCGATGACACCCACCAGCGCGGGCGTCGCGCCGAAGGCGGCGGTCAGGTACAGCGGGATGAGCGGATAGGCCATCTCTGCGCTCACGTCCGCGAAAAAACTGACCAGGCCCAGCAGGATGACGTTGGTCACGGTAGCCTTCCTTTCCGGATCGGGGCGGCGGGGTCCGCGAGAAGACCCCCCTCGGCCTGTTTCTCCAGGAACCGCCGCTCCAGGAGGTCGATAGACACGTGGTTTGCTGACACGTACTGCTCGTCAAGCTGCTTGCAGACGCGGGGCAGCTTTTTGAGGCGGATATTCATATCCTGCAGGTTGAAGCGTTCCAGGCTGAACCCGTCCTCTCCCTTCCACTCTCAGAGCTCCTCATATTTCTCCCCTGACTTTTTCTCAAAGGCCTCGGCCATCTCCATCAGGCCCCAGGGGCCGCCGCAGTCCTCCACGATGCCCCAGCCCGCTCCGTCCAGCACCCGGGGCAGCTCGCGGCCGTCCAGCTCCGGGTCGCTGAAGACCTCATCCAGATTCAAGATGACTTCCCAGGCGTCCCCGAAATCGTACTGGAAGTTCAATGTCTGCCCCGGGGTGTCCAGCACCTGGCGCAGCGTCACCTTGTCCGCCTTGCGGTCCTCATCGCGCCCGTAGATCGCGTCAAAGCCGTTTCCACCCTGAGCCATCCTGATCATGGAACTCTTGGGGGTAAACGCCAGCATGGCCTTGAGCGGTTCCTTGATCCCAGATTTTTTCAGCGCCACTTTTTGATTCGCCTTTTCCGGTACCTCGAACTGGTACAGGTGTTCGCCGTCCATTTCAAAAAGGGTGAGCAGGACGCGGGCGAGCCGGGACATCTTGATGCTGTCCTGCACCTCGAAACGCCGCCAGACCTTGGGATGGACGTGCGCCAGTTCGGCATGGAACCGGTAAATCGGCTGTAGAGTCATAGGCCGCCCCATCGCATTCTGCGGGTGTCTATCCGCCCGCCCCGAGCGCTTCCGCCGGGCTTCTCCGTGTTTTCTTCCGTAGGATTATACAGGACGGCGCGGGGGCGTTCAAGGCGGCCGCCGGCATGGTATAATGGCTTCCCGCACGTCTCCCGCCTGCATGAAAGGGGAACGCCCGGGCGTTGGATCGCTGAAAGAACAGTTGACGGAGGAAGGCCTATGTGGATTTGCAGCCGCTGCCAGACAGGGAACAAGGACGGGAACACCCAGTGCGTGGAATGCTCCGCCCCGCGCAACGCCCGGCGCTTTGGCGCGGGGACGCCGGTCAGCGCGCCCAGCGTCCAGGCGGCCGGGACCGAGCGGCGCATGCAACCCCAGGCGCCCGTGGAAGCCCCTCCGCCGCTCAGGCGCACGCCGCAGCTCTCGACGGACCCCGGGGTCCGGCCGGGCAGGGCGCCGGGTGGCTTCGTGCGCATGGCCGGGTTGCTGCTCTCCCTGCTGCTGCCGCTGGCGGCGCTCCTGCTGGCGGTCCTCCGCTATGACGTTGTCCATCCCATCGTCAACGCCGTCTTCTTCAAGCCTACGGAGGCAGCCCCGCCGCTGTTTGGCTACCTGGCCTACGGCTTTTCCGCGCTGGTCACCCTGCTGGTGTCGCTCGTCCCGGGCCTGGCATTGTGGGCCCTGGGGCACCTGGCGCGGGGCGTCCGGAGGCGCTGAATGTTGGACGCCATCGGGAACATGGACACTCACATCCGCCGTGGCTTTTCCGTTTCCGATTTGACTCACTTCATCACCTTAGTTCCACTACGCCTTTTCCGTTCATCTCTGCTGAATTCGTAAAATCCCCAGGCGCCTCTGTGCGCCCCTGTTCCCGATTGGCGTCCGGGCTTGTACGAAGGCCGGACGGCGGGGCACACATTTTTCCACAAACCCTCTCACAGTCTCTCCGGCACCGCTTTCCACCCCGTTTTTCCTGAAAGGTGTCGCTATGCTATACCCCGACTTTAACAGCAATGTAGTCTGAGATCTGAAGAAAAGAGTGTAGGAAACCGTGAGAAATCACGGTTTTCTTGCTTGCATTGTTTGCGAATGAGTGGTATCATGTATAGGACGGATGGGACGCATCTTGGGAGGTTGTTTATGTACATCGATTGTGTCACCAATAATGGAAAACCTTCAGCAGGCTTATACAAGCTCTCTGATGGGCAGAAAAATGCTGCCGGGATGCCTGTGCGCGTAAACGTAAGGTTATTCAGTGGACACTAAATATAGTGTTTTCTTTTTTCCAGCCTTGCCATGAGTGATACTCCTTCATCAATCCGACCGACAGTTTTTCTTCT
>CAZJCB010000217.1:3444-4037 GCA_964544245.1 uncultured Christensenella sp. | reverse complement strand
GCGTTGATTCACTCCATCACCGTAGTTCCACAACGCCTTTTACGTTCCTCTGAGCGGAGTTCGAAAAATCCCCGGCGACTGTGTGCGCCCTTGTTCCCGATTGGCGTCCAGGGTTGGAACGAAGGCGTTATCTTGGGGCGTCACTACGCTTTCCCATGCTTCATGTCATATTCCGAATTCTTCCTTGAAGCAATTGTTAGGCATTTATATGCAATATTCAGGCAATATTCAGGCAATCAGATGGAAGCGAAAAAGTGATGAAAATCAATGGGTTTCAGACGTTTCCATGAATATTCAGGATATATAGGCAGTTTTCGGGGGGTGGAAAACCTGCGCCCGACAGAATGACTGCAGAATGTCGGATATTCGTCCGCAGGCTGAACCGGAACCCTGGCCTCGGGAGATTGAGCCGGACGTATCAGTGGATGATTTGAGTCAGGATTATTGATGGGGATCGTCGGCGAACACTCCCTTGAACGGGGCGGAACAAAGCAAATGCCGCGTAAGGAGCGGTAAAGACGGCGTAAATACCGCGTATTGAGCGGGAGGAAAACATGCCCGGAGTCCTTGATACACCTTTCTTTGTGGAATGT
>CAZJCB010000217.1:0-3434 GCA_964544245.1 uncultured Christensenella sp. | reverse complement strand
TTTTATGCTCCAGTAAATACCGGAAACAGCGCGTGTTTCGTTTGAATTTCAACGTTGAAACAGATGTCCAGGATAATTATGCTTCGAAAAAGAATTATGCTCCAATTATGCGGCGGATGATGTAAGGCCAGGAGCCCTTGATAATGCTGGCTTTTTAGCCCAAAAAAAATGATTATGCTCCATTTGCGCCGGTTTCCCCGTATGTGAAGATGAGAACGGCAAACAATCTGGGATAGATACTTCTATGAGAATGTTACATCCTCCGCCAGATTCTTTGCTACAGGTTCACTGCCCTGCACTTTTATACTGGTCAAGCGGCGTTGTCTCCATATCCGTAGAAAAAGTCAGAACTTTCTTTGGCGATGAGTTGTTCACTACCTTTGTTGTGGGCAATCTGCCTGGACATCTGTTTCAACGCTGAGATCCAACACGCGCCGTTTCCGGTATTTACTATGCGCCAAAAAGCGAGGCGTATCAAGGGCTCAGGGGGTGTTTTCCACCCGGTAAATACGCGGTATTTACGCGGTATTTACCGGTATTTACGCGGTATTTGCTTTGCTCAGCCCTGGCCGGAGGCATATGGCGACTATTCCAGTATGAAACCGATCTGCAACACGAATTGTCCTTTGACACAACCGTCTCGTTCCGTCAAAGGAGTGGCTCCAGTCCAGTCTGCGGCCGCAAATCCAACATTCTGCCATCATTCTGTCGGGCTCAGGTTTTCTACCCCCCGAAAACAGCCCAAATATCCTGAATATTCAAGAGAACGCCTGAAACCCATGGTTTTCTTCACTTTTTCACTTCCGCACGACTGCCCAACTATTGCCTAGATATTGCCCATAAATGCCTGAGTATTCCGCGGCGGCGTTTCCTGTGAAGCCGGGAGCGGCGGGACGCGTGGTCTGCGTTCCATGCCATCCCGAAAGGAGGTTGCGCAGGATTACAAAAGGTGGAACGTCAAGTTCCGGTTCCTTGATGATGCGGAAAAACAATGGCGCCTGGTCTGATTGCATATAACGTCCTGTACCCGCGTCCGCCTTGCCCGCAGCCAGCGAACCGGTCCGGGGCGGCGGTACCTGCTCCTCCCCCCACAAGACGGCGCAGGGAAAAAAAGCACCGCCCGCCGTCCCCGCCGCCGCTACGCCCGCAGGATCTTCTCCATTGCCTTGCCGCGGGCCAGCTCATCCACCAGCTTGTCCAGCCAGCGGAGCTTCTGCATCAGCGGGTCCTCAATGTCCTCCACGCGCACGCCGCAGACGACGCCCTTGATGAGCCCGGCGTTGGGGTTCATCCGGGGCGCCTGGGCGAAGAAGGTTTCAAAATCCGCCTGGGCGTCGATCTGCTCTTGCAGGCCCTGCTGGTCATAGCCGGTCAGCCACTGGATGACCCGGTCCAGCTCCTCCCTGGTGCGCCCCTTGCGCTCCACTTTCTGCACGTACAGGGGATACACCCTGGCAAAGGCCATGCGGTAGACGCGTTCACTGTTCGTTTTCACGGCTTCATCTCCTCCTCTTTCTTCCTACTGAAGATACCCGCCCGCTCAGGACCCGCCCCTTTGTCCGCCGGGCTGTGCGGAATCCCGCCGTTTATGATAAGATGTGAAGCGTCTGACACGGCAGGCCCGGGGCTTCCCCGGACGCCGGGAAATATCTATGGAACGGAGAAGAAGAGATGAACATTCAGGAAAAGACCGTCAATACCCTGCGCGTCCTGTCCGCCGAGATGGTGCAGAAGGCCAACAGCGGCCACCCCGGCGCGCCCATGGGCATGGCGCCCATGGCCTACGCCCTGTGGCTGAAGACCATGAAGCACGACCCGGACATGCCCGGCTGGGCCAACCGGGACCGCTTCGTCCTCTCCAACGGCCACGCCAGCGCGCTGCTCTATTCCCTGCTCCATGTGGGCGGCTACCGGATGCCCATGGAGGAGATCAAGCAGTTCCGCCAGTGGGGTTCCATCACGCCCGGGCATCCCGAGCACGGCCTGGCGGAGGGCGTGGAGACCTCCACGGGCCCCCTGGGTCAGGGCTTTGCCAACGGCGTGGGCTTCGCCATCGCCGAGAGCATGCTGGCCGCGAAGTTCAACCGGCCGGGCTTCCCCGTGGCGGACCACCGCAGCTACGTCTTCGCGGGGGACGGTTGCATGATGGAAGGCATCAGCGGCGAGGCCGCCTCCCTGGCGGGCACGCTGAAGCTGAACAAGCTGACCGTGCTGTATGACGACAATGAGATCAGCATCGAAGGCGACACGGACCTGGCCTTCCGCGAGGACGTGGGCGCGCGCTTCCTGGCCTACGGCTGGAACGTCGTGCGCGTGAAGGACGGCAACGACTGGCGCCAGGTGCTGGAAGCCCTGGAGGGGTCGAAATACTCGGTTCTGCCCACCCTCATCGTCTGCCCCACCGTCATCGGCTTTGGCAGCGCGGCAAAGCAGGGCAAGGCCAGCGCCCACGGCGAGCCCCTGGGCGAGGGCAACCTCGCGCAGGCGAAGGATGCCCTGGGCATGACGGAGGAGGCCTTCAGCGTGGACCCGGAGGTCTACGCCCACGCGGCGGAATGCCTGAAGCAGGGCAAAGACGCGCGGCGCGAATGGGAAGCGATGTTCCAGGCCTACGAAGCCGCCTGGCCCGAGCTGGCCGCCGAATGGAAAGCCTGGCACGGCCAAATTGACCCCGCCGGACTGCTTTCCGATAAAAGCCTCAGGCCCGCGATGGAAAAGCCGGAGGCCACCCGTGCCAGCTCCGGCAACATGATCAACCGGCTGGCCAAGGCAGTGCCCAACCTGGTGGGCGGCTCCGCCGACCTGGCGCCCTCCAACAAGACGTACATCAACGGCGGCGGCGACTTCAGCGCGGAGAACCGCCTGGGGCGCAACCTGCGCTTCGGCGTCAGGGAGCACGCCATGGCGGCCGTGAGCAACGGCATCGCCCTGCACGGCGGCCTGCGCGTGTTCTGCGCGACCTTCTTCGTGTTCACCGACTACATGAAGGCGGCGATGCGCCTGGCGGCCATCATGAAGCTGCCCGTCACCTACGTGCTCACGCACGACTCCATCGGCGTGGGCGAAGATGGGGCGACCCACCAGCCCGTCGAGCACCTGGCCGCCCTGCGGGCCACGCCGGGCCTGCGCGTCATCCGCCCCTGCGACGCGAACGAGACGGCGGGCGCCTGGCTGACCGCCATCACGCAGGAGGGCCCCACCTGCCTGGTGCTCACCCGGCAAAACCTCAGGCAGTTCAGCGAGACCGCCGGCGGGGTGGAAAAGGGCGGCTACGTGCTGATCCCCTCCGAAAAGGCGGCGCCCGACCTCATCCTGATGGGCTCGGGCAGCGAGGTGGCCCTGCTGGCGGAGGCCCGGGACGCCCTGAAGGGCGAGGGCGTCGACGCGTCCGTGGTGTCCATGCCCTGCATGGAGACCTTCCTGGCCCAGCCGGC
>CAZJCB010000216.1:0-4068 GCA_964544245.1 uncultured Christensenella sp. | reverse complement strand
TTCAATAGCCTGGGGCTGGTAGGTTTTTTCCATTTCAAACTGCTGCTTTGCCATTTTTCCTCCAAACACTAAAAAACCGCCGCATCCTGAAGGACGGGCGACCCGTGGTACCACCTTGCTTCGCGGCGCACGCGCCGCCTCTTTGCGCTGTATCGGGCGCGCCCGGTGAAGAAACGTCACTGCCCTCAGAAGCGACCTTCCGCGCTGCTTTCCGATGCCCTTTCAGCCAGGGGGCAACTCTCTGAACGGAAAAACTGCCGCGTACTCCTCTTCCTCATGAGGCGGGAGCAGCCTAACGCCGGGCGTTAAGCCTTCTTTTTGTCCGCGTCCATAACCAGAACCTGGGTGCCGTCATAGGTGCCGCAGCTTTTGCAGACGTGATGCGCCAGCTTCATTTCCTTGCACTTGGGGCAGGCGACGATGGCCGGCAGGTCCAGTTTATAATGCGTCCTTCCCTTGCGGCCGCGGGCACGGGATACTTTGTATTTTGGCAGTGCCATTTTTTACTCCTCCTGATCCTTGGTGATCAACTGCTTCAGCGCGGCGAAGGGGTGCGCGTCGGCAAGTGTCTCTTCATTCGTGAGGGGGGCATCCCCCAATGATCCTCCGGGCAAGCCCGCGCAGCGCCTGTCGCACAAGAAGCGGATGGGCAGATCCAGAAGCGCCAGTGTAAAGGCCAGGTGTTCCAGGTCCACGCTTTTCCCGGTAAATACCTGCCGCTCTTCCCAGGGATCATCCTCCGTCGGGGCATTGGACTCTTCTCTCCGGAAGGTTTCCTCAACCGGAACGTCAACCTGATAGACAACCGGTTTCAGGCAACGCGCGCAGGCGGCGTGCGCCTGGGCGTGCAGGCGGCCTGTGATGAGAAGTTCTTCGTCCGCCATCATGAAGGTGCCGGTGATGACAGCCGGGGTCGGAAAGCGAATCGTTTCGCCCATGACGACCTGGTCGGGCAGGTTCACTGCGGACTCGAAAGAAAACTCCGCTCCAGGGGACCGCAGCGCGGCTGAAACGTCCAGCGTCAACGCGCTCCCTCCCTCCATGGTGAACAGATGGGATTATACCGGCCCGTGCGGGGCTTGTCAAACGATTTTTTCGTCTGTCAGCCCTCTGAAGCCATGGAACTGTCCCCCTCAGCCTTCACTGGGGTGATGATGACGTGCCGGTTGGGTTCCTCGCCCTCCGAATGGGTCGCGATCCCTGGAAAAGCCTGCAGCGCGCTGTGGAAGATGCGCCGCTCATAAGGGTTCATCGGCTCCATGCTGACCCTGCGCCCGGTTTTCTTCGCGCGGTTGGCCATGCGGTTGGCCAGGCGAATGAGCGCGTCCTCGCGTTTCTTGCGGTAACCCTCGCTGTCCAGCGTGACGCGGACGTACTCTTCCCGCCCTCTGTTGACTTTCAGGCTGGTCAGGTACTGCAGCGCGTCCAGGGTCTCCCCGCGCCGCCCGATGAGGATGCCCTGCGGGTCACCGTCCATCTGCGCCTGTACATGGCCGTCTGCGTCCCTCGCGACCGATACAGTGACCTGAAGGCCCATCAGGTTGGTCAACTGCTGCAGGAAGCCCTGAGTAATGCCCTCCGGGCTGCCGGGATCAGCCTGCACGGCCGGAGCGGGAGTAGCAGCCGGGATTGCAGGGGCTGCAGAATTCAGCTCAACGGCCTTTTCGCTCGCCTGCGCGGTTTCGACCGGATTCTCTTTCTTTTCTCTCGGCTTGCGCTGGCGGGCAGGTTTCTTCTCTGCAGCCGCGGGATCGCCGCTTGCCGGCTGCCGGTTCGTTTCAGCCTGCGCTTCACGCGCCGGCCTGGCCCTGCGTACCGGTTCCTCTTCTTTTTGCCGCGGTTTCTCCTGCGGTTTAGCTTGGGGTGCCGGCACGTCGCGCCGGGCCGGTTCGCCTGTGAGGGAGTTCTTGAACACGTCGTGCGCGCCGCGCACCGCTTCCTCTTCCAGTCGGGTCAGGCGGACGCGGGCGTCGCGGCTGCCGAAGAGCCCGAAGAGGCCTTTGGAACCCTCTTCAAGGATTTCCACGCTGACTTCGCCGATGGACAGGCCGCTGCTGGCGAGGCCGGCGGTGATGGCCTCCTCCACCGTACGGCCCGTTGCTTCGAATGATTTCATTTGATGGCTCCCTCCTGGATGGATACCCCCGTGTCAAGCTTTTCTTTACGTTCAAAGTACAGGTTGATGAAATAACTCATCGCGGTGGCAATCAGGTTGCTGGTCACCCAGTACAGCGCGAAAGCGGCATTGCTGGTCAGGCAGATGTAGACTGAAAACACGGGGAAGAAATACTTCATGAAGTTGCCCATGCCCTTTTGCTGGGCATCGCCGCCTGGCTGCTGGCCGGCGGCCTGGGGGTTGACCTTGGTCATCAGCAACTGGCTGGCGCCCGCCAGTAGCGGCAGGATCAGCAGACCGTTGAACTGGCTGTAGATCTTGAGGGTAAAAACGATCAGGTTGATGGCTTCGAAGCCTTTCATCGGCTCGATCTGGGCGATGTAGGCGGGCATGCTCACCATGGCCTGGGTGATGGTAGGGAGAACTCCCTTCAGGGCATCGGCGCTTGAAAAGTCAAGCGAGCCGGCAAAGCCCTGGACATGCTGGGCAATGTTCTGGATCACCATGTCCTGTTGGCCTGAGCCAAGGGCTGTCCAAACGCTCTGCCATACGTTGTTTCCAATCATCTGGATGGTGTTCAGGTCGGGCGCCAGAGGGGCGAAAAGGGAATCCGCCATCCAGATGTTCTTGACCCACAGCCAGCCTTCATAGACCGGGGTGTCGTTTTGCAGGAAGGTGAACACCTGATGGACGACCTGGTCGTTCGCGATGGCGCGCATAGCACCGAACATCGCGAAGAGGATGGGCATCTGGATGAGCAGCGGCAGGCAGCCGGAAAGCGGGTTGTAGTGCTCCTTGCGCATGAGTTCGGACTGTTTTTGCTGCAGCTTGGCCTTGTCATTGGCGTATTTTTTCTGCAGGGCATTGATCTGGGGCTGGATTTTAGCCATCCTGCGCATGCCCTTGCGGCTGGAAATATCCAGGGGCATGAGCACGACACGGATGAGCAGGGTAAACACCACGATGGCCCAGCCATGGTTCTGGATGATGCCGTACAGCCACTGGATCACACCAGTGAGGGCATTGGTGATCGCTGACACTCGGGTTAGTCCCTCCTTATTACTGCATCGGGCAATTCCGGCACAGGGTCAAATCCGCCCTTGCTGAAGGGATTGCACCGAAGGATACGCGTAAAGGCCATCCATCCGCCGCGGAGAGCGCCGAAACGGGCAAGCGCTGTCAGGGCGTATTGGGAGCAGGTGGGTTGGTAGCGGCAGGAAGCCGGCAGATAGGGGCTGATGGCACGCTGGTAAAACCGGACCAGCCTGATCATCAGACGGCTCACGGCTCTTCCCTCAACAGGCCGAGCCTGGCGGCGTGCTGGCGCATCTGCAGGGCAATAGCGTTGTAATCCGCCTCAGCCGCCGCCTCGTTGGCGGTAAAGACATAGGAACCGGGTTTGAGGAAGGGGATCATCAGCCTGAAGCATTCCCGCATCCTGCGCTTGGTCCGGTTTCGGACCACCGCGTTGCCGACCTGCCGGCTGACGGAAAACCCGCCCTGCAGGCGCCTGGCCTGCACATAATGGAGGCGCAGCAAACGGCCGGAAACGTGCTTCCCCTTGCGGTATACGAAGCGGAACTGGCCGTTTTTCCTGATCCGGTATTCCTGCTGCATCCTTCCCCATTCGCCTCCGGCAAGTAAAAACCGCCCTATGCGCTGCGTTTACCGTGCAATGGGCGGATTTCAGCCTTGCAGAACGGTCACGGCTGCCTGTCAGGCCGACAGGACCTTGCGGCCCCTGCGCCTGCGGGCGGCAAGCACGCGGCGGCCGTTCTTGGTGGCCATGCGCTGGCGAAAGCCATGCACCTTGCTGCGCTGGCGTTTCTTGGGCTGGTAAGTACAGACGTTCATGTAGACCACTCCTTCTGTCCAACCGGCGATCCGTGCAGAACACAGACGCCGACTCGTTAACTTCTATACTATAATATGCGCCTCCGCCCCTGTCAAGC
>CAZJCB010000215.1:1283-4083 GCA_964544245.1 uncultured Christensenella sp. | reverse complement strand
AAGCGGTCTCTTTTTTGTCTGACAGGAGGCGATCTTCATATGGATGGGAGCAAAGAGTCTGGCCCGGACCGGGACACCCGCCTGCGATACCTGAAACTGCTGTCCCGCGAATACCCCTCGCAGAAGGCGGCCGCCGCGCGGATCGTCAGCCTGAAGACCTGGATGCAGCTGCCCAAGGGCACGGAATACTACTTTTCCGACCTGCACGGCGAGCACAAGGGCTTCCTGCGGATGCTCAAGAGCGCCTCGGGCACCATCCGGGACAAGATCGAGACGCTGTTCGCCTCGGCGCTCAGCCGGGGAGAACGGGACGAACTGGCCCAGCTGGTCTACGAGCCGGAAGCCATGCTGCGCAGGATGGGGAAAGAAGGCCGCCTGAGCCGGGAATGGTACCGCCAGTCCATCACGCGGCTGATCGCCGTGTTCAAGGCCGTGTCCGCCAAGTACACCCGCTCCATGACCCGCAGGATGATCCCGGAGGATTTCCGAGGCGCGATCGACGAACTGTGTTACAAGGACGAGGACGAGAGCCGGCTGGACTACCATTTCGCGGTCATCCGCGCCATCATGGAGACCGGCATCGCGGGCGCCTTCATCTGCGCGCTGTGCGACGCCATCCGGAAACTGTGCGTGGCGCGGCTGCACATCATCGGCGACGTCTTTGACCGCGGCGCGCACCCGGACCTCATCATGGACGAACTCATCGCCTTCCCGGAGGTGGACATCCTCTGGGGCAACCATGACATCCACTGGCTGGGAGCGGCGCTGGGCAACCTCGCCCTGGTCGCCAGCGTGGTCCGCCAGGGCATCAGCTACAACACCTTTGACCTGCTGGAGGACGGCTACGGCATCAACCTGCGCCCGCTGTCCGCTTTCGCCGACACCGTCTACAGGGACGACCCCTGCCTGCCCTTCCGCCCCAAGGACGAGTTCAACGTCAACCTCTTTGACACGGTGGAAGCGGACCTGGGCGCCCGAATGCAGAAGGCCATGGCGGTCATCCAGTTCAAGCTGGAAGGCCAGCTGGTGAGGCGGCGGCCGGAATACGGGATGCTGGAGCGCGACCTGCTCAGCCGGGTGGACCTGGAAAAAGGCACGGTCCGCATCGGGGACAGGAAATACCCGCTGAAGGACGGCCGCTTCCCCACCGTTGACGCAGGAGACCCGCTGGCCCTCTCCCCGGGGGAGGAAGAACTCATGAAGGCGCTGACCGCCTCCTTCCGCCACAGCGGCCGGCTGCAAAAGCACATGCGCTTCCTGCTCAGCCACGGCAGCCTGTACCTGAAACACAACGGCCAGCTGCTCTACCACGGCTGCGTGCCGATGGCGGAGGACGGGGAATTCGCCAGGGTGGAGATGGGCGGGCAGACGCTCAGCGGCGCCTCCCTGTTCGAGTACATCGACCGGGAGGTCCGCCAGGCCTGGTATGCCGAGTATGACAGCGATGAACAGGTCTGCGCGCGGGACTTGCTGTGGTACCTCTGGTGCGGCCCCATGTCGCCCATCTTCGGCAAGGACCGCATGGCTACCTTTGAGCGCGCCCTCATCGCCGACAAGGCGACACACAAGGAAACCATGAACCCCTACTACCGCCACGTAGAGGAGGAAAGCGCCTGCAGGATGATCCTCTCCGCTTTCGGGCTGGACCCGAAGCGGGGCCACATCGTCAACGGGCACGTGCCTGTCAAATTAAAGCACGGGGAGAGCCCGGTCAAGGGCGGGGGGCGGCTGTTCATGATCGACGGGGGCATCTCCAAGGCCTACCAGGGCACCACGGGCATCGGCGGCTATACCCTGATCTACAACTCGCACTCCTTCGCCCTGGCCCAGCACCCGGCCTGGGACGATCTGGAGAGCGAACTGTTTGACAGCCCCGTCCTCCAGGTCGTGGAACGCCTGCCCGCCCGCCAGCCGGTGGCGGAGACGGACGCGGGAAAAGCGATGGCCAGGGAAATCGGGGACCTTCAGGCGCTCATCAGCGCCTACAAGACGGGCGCGGTCGGCGAGCCGGAGGGCCGGGCGCACACCGCCCCGGTGTTTGACCCGGGATTCCCGGCCGGCGGAGCCGGGGAGAAATCAGAGGAGGGAGAAAAGGCTTGAACATCGCGTTTATCGGCATCGGCGTCATGGGCCTGAGCATGGCGCGCAACCTGATGAAGGGCGGGCACAGCCTCAGCGTGTATACCCGCACGCCCGCCAAGGCCGCGCCGCTGGCCGGCGAAGGCGCCCGGCAGCATGACCGGATCGGCGACTGCGTCAGGGGCTGCGAAGCCGTCATCACCATGGTGGGGTTCCCCAGGGACGTCGAAGCGGTCTATCTCGCCAACGGCGGCATCCTGGACAGCGCGGAAAAGGGCGCGTTGCTCATCGACATGACCACCACCAGCCCCGCGCTCTGGCGGAAAATCGCCGGGCTTGCCCGGGAAAGGGGCTTCAAGCCCCTGGACGCGCCGGTATCCGGCGGGGACAGCGGCGCCCGCGCCGGCACGCTGGCCGTCATGGCCGGCGGCGATGAAGCGGACTACCAGGCGGCCCTGCCGCTGTTCCAGCTGATGGGCAAAACCATCGTGCATGAGGGACCGGCCGGCAGCGGCCAGCACACCAAGATGGCCAACCAGATCGCGCTCGCGGGCGCCATTTCCGGCGTGGCAGAGGCCATACGGTACGGGGAGGCGAACGGGCTGGACCTGAACAGGATGCTGGGCACCCTCTCCTCGGGCGCCGCGGGCTCCTGGCAGATGGCGAACAACGGCCCAAAGATGGTCTCCGGCGACACCGCGCCCGGCTTTTTCATCAAGCA
>CAZJCB010000215.1:0-1183 GCA_964544245.1 uncultured Christensenella sp. | reverse complement strand
TGGCAACGTTCCCGCGTTTGCCGGACCGGTCCTGTTGAATCCGCCCGTCAATTATGGTAAGATAAACGCGGTTCTTGACAGGAAAGTCAAGTCAATAAAAATAAGGGAGAGTGCTTTATGAGAAAACTGATTGCTTCGCTTCTGACCCTGATGATGCTCCTGTCCCTGACCTCCGCCCTTTCTGAGGCGGACAAGTACGCGGTGACCGAACCCATCACGATCCAGTTCTGGCACACCCATGAAGAGCGCTTCGCCGAAAACCTGCAGTACATGTTCGACAAGTTCAAGGAAGAACAGCCGCTGATCACGGTGGAGCCGGTCTATATCGGCAGCTACACCGACATGAATGAGCGGCTGATTTCCGCCATCGCGGCCAACGACGTGCCGGCGATCTGCACGTCCAACACGTCCTACCCCGCGGCCTACGGCGCCAGCGGTATCTGCGAGGTCCTGGACCCCTACATCGCCGCCACCGGTTATGACGCGGCTGACTTCGGCGAAGGCCTGGTCGCCTCCACGAGCTTTGACGGCGAACAGATCTGCCTGCCCTACCTGATTTCAACCCAGGTGATGTACTTCAACCAGACCCTGGCCGAGGAAGAGGGCATCCAGATGCCCAAAACATTTGATGAGATGGACGCCTTCCTGGAGAAGGCCACCAAGTTCAACGCGGACGGCACCACGGCCCGCTGGGGTACCATCTTCGGCGGCTGGGACTACTGGTACACCGAGATGCTGTTCAAGAACAACGGCGTGAAGGTGGTCGACAACGAGACAAACACCACAGACGTCAACGGCGAAGCGGCCGTCATGATCACTGAGAAGCTCAAGGAGTGGGTGGACAAGGGCTACGCCTACTACGCCTACGGCACAGGCGCTTCCTCCACCATGCGCCAGACTTTCTGGGACGGCAACGCCTTCAGCGTGTTCCACACCTCCTCCCTCTACGACACCTACGTCACCCAGGTGGCGGGTGCCTTTGAGGTCGGCATGGCGTGGCTGCCCGGCGGCAACGACGGCGAAACCTTCACCAGCGAGGTGGGCGGCGCGGTGCTGCTGATTCCGGCCAAAGCCTCCCAGGCCCAGAAGAACGCGGCCTGGCAGCTGATGGAGTTCATGACCAGCCCTGAAATCAACCTCTACTGGGCGGACAAGACCGGCTACTTCCCCACCCGCCAGTCGG
>CAZJCB010000214.1:1774-4095 GCA_964544245.1 uncultured Christensenella sp. | reverse complement strand
CCATGATGAAGGCGAAGTTCTCCACCTCCTCATAGCCCAGGTCGGCCACCTCGCGAAGGAACTGCTCAAACTCCCAGGCAGGGTTGTCCTTGTGGTTCACCAGCCAGGTCCATCCGGTATACGCGGTCTTCATCTGTTTCTCCTCCTGTGCTTTATATGCCTGCCTCCGGCTGTTTCGGGGCGGGGTCAGAACAGGACGGCCCCCTTGATGTAGCCGTCTTCCTTGGTGCCGGCGATGCGCAGCACGCGGTTGAGTTCCTCCGCGTCGCTAAATTGCGCGGTATGGGTCAGGTAGTCGCCCGGCCTGTACACGCCCCGCCCGTACAGCGCCGCGGTGCGCGGGATCATGTCGGTATAGTTCCGGTTGCTCATGGGCGACAGGTTCAGCACGTTGACGCCGGACATGTGCCAGAGCGTGCCGTCAAAGGTGACCTTGTCCCGGTGCCAGGAACCGATGACCAGGTTGCCGCCGGTCTTGCGGATGAGCTCGTTGGCCAGCTCAAAGCCCGAGTCGCTTGCCGCGAACTCGATCACCACGTCGACGCCGCCCTCGCGCTTCAATTGCCGGACGTACTCCATGCCCTCCTTGCTGTATGGGTCATAGGTGTTCTCCGGGGAGAGCTTCTTCGCCAGCGCCAGGCGCTCCGGGCGGATCTCAAAGGTCGAGATCTTCCCGGCCCAGCTGCCGCGGACCAGTCCCTGCAGCGTCAGCAGGCCCATGTAGCCCGCGCCCACCAGCGCGACGTGGTCGCCCGGGCGGATGCCCGCTTTTTCCAGCAGGTTCACCACGCACACCGTCGGCTCCAGCACCGCGGCGCCGTAGTCCTCCGTGTCGTCGGGCAGTTTGGCGCAGCAGGAGGCGTTCTGCACAAAATACTGCACCATCATCTGATTGCCGCCGCTGGCGCAGAACACCTTGTCGCCGGCCTTGAATCCCTTGACCAGGCTGCCGACCTCCAGCACGACGCCCACGCCCTCATGCCCGATGACGTAGGGGAAGGCGCCGGGCGCGCTCACGCCGTGGAACAGTTTGGCGTCCCAGGCGCACACGCCGCAGGCGCGCGTTTGGATCAGCAGGTCATAGGGCCCCATTTCCCCCACCGGCACCGGCCGGACCTCGGCTTTCCCGTCCGCCACGATCCATACGCCCTTGTTGTCTTTCATCTGCCGCTCCTCCAATATTGTCATGATTATCGTGTTGATTCCCGGTTTTTCCCTAAGCCCGGCTCGCGCAGTCGATCAGGCCTTTGACGATGCCGCCGGGCTTGGTCATGATCTCTTCCTGCGCCAGGTCAAACTGGTCCAGGCGGTATGCCCTGGTCTTCAGCCCCTTGAACGCCCAGCGGCCGGATGCGAGCAGATCCAGTGCCTGGCGCGCGCAGCGCGTCTGGTAATCCTGCTTGCGCTCGTGCAGGCTGACAGCGCTCAGGGCCTTGTAGTTCCACAGCTGCATGTCCACGCTGCGCCGGCCGCCGGTGTGGTAAGCGCCGATGCCCAGGACGCCGTCAATCGCGGTCATCCGCCCGGCCAGCTCCAGCGACGCGTCGCTCTCCGCCCATTCCGTCACGACCCTCAGGCCGCCCCTGCAACCGTTCCCCCAGACCGCCAGGTATTTTTCCGGCACTTCCCCGGGCAGGTAGGTCTCGCTGGCGCCCAGGCGGCGCGCGTTCTCCAGCGCCTCCTTACGGGGGTCCACCGCGATGATGGGGCCCGACGCCCGGATCCTGAGCAGGGTCAGCATTCCCAGGCCCATGTAGCCGCAGCCGACCACGGCCACCGGCTCCCCAAAATGGAGCGGCAGCAGCTTTTCCACCGCGCTGACCAGGCAGGACAGGGGCTCCGCGATCGCGTCCTCATCACTCAGCGCGTCCGGGACATGCACAGTGTGGGCCGCGTCGAACACCACGTATTCCGCCAGCGCGGGATGGGCCAGCCCGGTCGCGCGCTCGCCGATCCTGAACCCCTTGACGGCGCTTCCGACCGCCGCGACCGTCCCCACCGGCTCATGCCCGAAGCGCTGGCCGGGTTTCGCCTCTTTCCAGGCGTCATGCTCCGAACGGCATACGCCGCAGTATTTCATCCGGACCAGGATCTGCCCCTCCCCGACGTCCGGGACAGGAACCTCTTCCAGCACCGACCTTCCGGGGCCGGCCATGACTACTTGTTTCATCGTATCTCCTCCAGCGGTCGACCGAGCTTCGCGATTTCCGGGTTTTTCTCTTCCCGTGGTTTTCGTACTGCGGCCGCTTCTCCGCCTAATATACAAATCAGGCTCCGACGCCCGGAATATGCCCGGGAAAGGATAGGTTAAACGTTTCTCC
>CAZJCB010000214.1:0-1764 GCA_964544245.1 uncultured Christensenella sp. | reverse complement strand
GGGGCCGGCCATGACCAGTTGTTTCATCGTCTCTCCTCCCGCGGTTGACCGAATTTCGCAATTGTCGGGTCATTATCTCTTTCCGGGTCTTTTCGTTTCGCGGCTGCTTCGCCGCTCTGAAAACATACCAGGTTCCGCCGCCCGCAATCTGCCCGAAAATGAATAGGTTAAACGTTTCTCCTTCTTTGGCCTGACTGGATTTTATCCGCTGCCCGGACGCTTGTCAAGCCGGAAAACATGTCCGCCCTGTCAAGGGAACGCCCTGATAACGCAAATCCGCTCCGCGGTACCGCGCCCAAAGAGCGGCCCGCTTGACAAGACCCCCAAAACCGGTATGATGGATGGGAATAAACGTTTAATCAAAAGTGAGGGTTTGCCTATGCTGAAGGGAATCTCCCCCCTGCTCTCCCCCGAACTGCTCAAGGTGATCGCCGAGATGGGCCACGGGGACGACCTGGTCATCGGGGACGGCAATTTCCCGGCCGCCAGCATGAACCCCCGCAGCATCCGCTGCGACGGGCACAAGGTGCCGGAACTGCTGGACGCCATCCTGCAGCTCTTCCCCCTGGACGACTTTGTGGACGCGCCGGTGACGCTGATGGAGGTCGTCCCGGGCAGCATGCCGGGCGAACCGCCCATCTGGAAAGAGATCCGGGATATCGTTCAGAAGCACGAGCCGGGCAAGAAAGTCCAGTTCACCGAGCGCTTCGCCTTCTACGAGAGAAGCCGCAAGGCCTTCGCCACCGTCCAGACCGGCGAGGGCGCGCTGTACGCCTGCGTCATCCTGAAAAAGGGCGTCATCAGGAAACCGGCCTGATCCTCTTGGAACGCCGGACGGCCGGGGGACCCAGTCCCCCGGCATTTGCGTTGATTTTTTAGGTTTCAGCGTCAGTACCGGACCCGCCTGAGCAAAATGGTTTTCAGTGTAAACAAAGCCATTGCGTAAGCCCAGCATTCCACGATTGTCCGCGCAAGCGCCGCCGGCTCAAACGCGGCCATGCCGTCAAAGCGCGTGATCAGCCCGTACATCGGCGGGAAAAGGGGCGACACCCTGGCGAACGCGGGGATGTCCCGGATGACCACGCCGGAGAAGACCCCGGCAAGGCAGCCCGCCAGCGCGATGAGCCAGGCCGCCCTGGTATCCCGGAAGAGCCGAGGGTGGAACAATGCGCCATACGCCCCGCCCATCACCGACGCCGAGAGGAAGAGGGCGGCCGCCGCCCCGGCGTCCCCGGGCGTGATGTCCCTGGTGAAAAAGGTTCCTCCACCGGCCGCGTTCTTGAGCGCCGGCCAGGCAAATGACACAGCCGATGCGGCCGCGCCGGCGCACAGCAGGAGCAGGGCGCGGGCGGCGGTTTCACGGGCTTGGCTGCCCAGTTTCAGCTGGACCAGCTGGGAAACGACCGTCTCCTCCGAGCGCGAGAAACTCAGCCCGGCCCAGGCCGTCACGAGGGAGAGCGCCAGGGCGGTCAGCACGGACGAACTGACGACGTCCGCGGGCCCGATGGAATAGAACGTCACCAGGTAGACCAGCAGCGCCAGCGCGGGCATGACGACCCTGCCCGTTTTCAGGTAGACCGCCGCCTGCAGGGAAGCCGCCTCAGCAATCCGCTTCATGGCGCATCCCCCTGAGCCCGCAGCCCGCGTCCAGCATCTTCCTGAGCATCCCGTCCCCCGTCCCCTGGCGGACAGCCAGGGACAGCAGCCGGCCCTCTTTCCCCGCCTTCAATACCCCTTCAATGCCTTCCGGGACCTCAAATCCGC
>CAZJCB010000213.1:0-4164 GCA_964544245.1 uncultured Christensenella sp. | reverse complement strand
GCCGCGCGTAAACACGCAGGGAAATCCGGCATTTCCGGCGGTTAAATGCTTTCGGAGCCGAAAAGATGAGTTTTTTCAAGGGGTTTCAGCCTTCCATTTAGCCGCCGGACGCCCGGCGCGGCCCGGCGGTTAAGGCGGGTAAATGCCACGGACGAAGTAGAACGGGGGAACTGTTGACAACGCCGGATGAAAGGCCGGGACTGGGAGCCGTCCATCAGGGCAAGGCCCATCTGCGGGGATAGTACTGGCATGGAGCGTATCGAAAACGTTTGCCCGCCGGTGTCCGTTAGGAGGGTGTTCCGCTTGCGGTTTCCCCCGCAAAATGCTATTGTAAAACAAGAAAAAAACTGAATGGAGGGCCAAGGGCTTTGACACACGGCGAAAGGGTCGAAAGCGACATTATCGGCGAGGTGAAAATTCCGGGCGACGCGTATTACGGCATCAACACCCTTCGCGCGGCCGAGAATTTTCCCATTACCGGGCGGCGTTTGCTGCCGGCCATGATCGTCAGCATGGCGTGGATCAAAAAGGCCTGCGCGAGGGCAAACCTCAACGCGGGCGTGCTGTCCTACGATATCGCGCGGGCGATAGAGACCGCCTGCGACGAGATCATCGCGGGGCGCTGGCACGACCAGTTTCTGGTGGACCCGATCCAGGGGGGCGCCGGGACGAGCACCAACATGAACGCCAACGAGGTGATCGCCAACCGCGCAAACCTCTTGCTGGGGGGAAAGCTGGGCGATTACTCCCCGGTCAGTCCCAATGACCACGTCAACTGCGGCCAGTCCACCAATGACGTTTACCCTAGCTGCGGCAAAATGACCCTGTACAGCCTGATGGACGGCCTGCAGGCTCAGCTGGAGCGGCTGGTCGGCGCCATCCAGGCAAAGGCGGCTGAGTTTGACGGCGTGGTCAAAATGGGGCGCACGCAGCTGCAGGACGCGGTCCCCATCCGCCTGGGGCAGGAATTCGCGGCCTACGCCTCGGTGCTCAAGCGGGAGAAAAAGCGCCTCCGGAAGGCCCAGGAAGAGATGCTCTACCTGAACCTCGGCGGGACCGCCGTCGGGACCGGCATCAACGCGCATCCGGACTATATCAACAGCGTGGTCGGCGTGCTGGCGGACATGACCTGTACCCCCTACGTCCAGGACAGGGACCTGGTAGACGGCACCCAAAACCTGGACGGCTACGTGGTGCTTTCCTCCGCGCTCAAAGGCTGCGGCGCGAGCCTGTCCAAGATCTGCAACGACCTGCGGCTGATGTCCTCCGGCCCCAAGGCCGGGATGGACGACATCAACCTGCCCCCCCGCCAGAGCGGCTCCTCCATCATGCCGGGCAAGGTGAACCCCGTGATCCCGGAGGTCGTCAGCCAGGTCGCTTTCCGCCTGATCGGCTTTGACGTGACGGTCACGATGGCGGTGGAGGCGGGGCAGATGGAGCTGAACGCCTTTGAGCCCGTCATTTTTGACAGCCTGTTCCAGGGCATCTCGCAGTTCACCAACGCCATCGCGACGCTGACGGACCACTGCATCGTCGGCATCACCGCCAACGTGGACAAGTGCCGCTGGGACGTGGACCACTCGGTCGGGCTGGTGACGGCCCTTGTGCCCCGCTTCGGCTACCGGAAGTCCAGCGCCATCGCCAAGGAGGCGCTCAAAACGAACGCCTCCGTCCTTGACCTGGTGGTGCGGCAGGGGCTGCTCAGCCGGGAGGAGGCTGAAAAGATCCTGGACCCGCTGCCCATGACCGGCAGGCGCGGGGGGTGAAAGTCCGGGCCGTCACCCCGCGCATCCGGTGACCACAGCGCATAAGAAGTGAAAGGAGGGGGCAGACCGGGGCCGTCTCTTCCCGCGTTCCACCGCCAAAACTCAGGCGCGCGAGCCCAAACGCCCGCGCCGGGCAGGGAATTTTTATGCTTTCTCCACTATTTGGTTCAGAACGCTTGCAAATTTGGAGAACTATGGTAAACTCTGCTTAGTTCAAGCGTCCGCAGGCAGATTTTGATGTCGGGCGCAAGGTATCATTATACAAAATATAAAGGAGGGACCTTCCATGGCAAGCGCACAGCCCGCGCAGAAGAAGAAGCTTTCATTGCCCGCGTTGATCTTCATCGGCATGATCGCCGGCATTCTGCTGGGCATCCTGTTCAACGTGCAGGGCTGGGGATCATTCGCGACCACCTACATCAAACCCTTTGGAACCATCTACATCAACCTCCTGAAATTCCTGGTCATCCCCGTCGTTCTCTTTTCGCTGACCAAGGGCGTCGTCTCCCTGAAAGACCTGAAGCGCGTCGGTGTCATGGGTGTGAAGACCTTCGTATACTTTATGATCACGACGGCGGGGGCGGTCGTCATCGGCCTCCTGTTCGCCAACCTGTTCAAAGGCGTGGGCTGGTTCCCCCAGCTGGAGACCACGGAGCTTGCCTATGAAGCCAAAAGCACCAACATCATGCAGACCATCGTGAATATTTTCCCGGACAACGCGGTGAAGCCGATGGTGGACGCGCTGATGCTGCCGCTGATCGTCATCGCCCTGTTCCTTGGCGCGGGCATCCTGGCCTCGGGCGAACACGGCGCCCGCATCGGCAAGTTCGTTGAGGACGCCTACGAAGTTACGATGAGCATCATGTCCATGATCATCAAGCTCTCCCCCATCGGCGTCTTCGCCCTGATGCTGGAAGTGGTCGCCGTCAACGGCGCCGCCATCGTGGGTTCCCTGGCGCTGGTCATCCTGGTGGCCTACATCGCCTACCTGACGCACGTCCTTGTGGTCTACGGCTCCAGCGTCAGGTTCTTCAGCCACATGGGCCTTGGCCGCTTCTTCAAGGGCGCGGCGCCCGCGATGATCACCGCCTTTACCACCACCTCCTCCAACGCCACCCTGCCCATTACCATTGAAAGCTCCAACAAGCTGGGCGCGGAGCCTGAGGTATCCGGCTTTGTCCTGCCGCTTGGCGCCACCATCAACATGGACGGAACGGCCATCTACATGGGCGTCACCTCGGTCTTTATCGCGGCCGCCTATGGGATCAACCTGACGCTGGGGCAGATGGCGACCATCGTGATCACCGCCACGCTGGCTTCCATCGGCACGGCGGGCGTTTCCGGCGCGGGCATGATCATGCTGGCCATGGTGCTGCAGTCCGTCAACCTGCCGGTCGCGGGCATTGCGCTGATCGCCGGCGTGGACAAGCTGTTTGACATGGGCCGCACCAGCCTGAACGTCACGGGCGACATCACCTGCGCGCTGTGGATCTCCCGCCTTGAGAAGATCAAGAAGGGCGTCAAGATCCCGTGGGAAAAGTAATCCTGAAAGAATAGTTCATTTCATACGGGCGGCCGCGGGGCCGCCCTTTCTTCAGTTCCCCGCGCCGGGCGCAGGCATGAAAATGCAAACGCTATCAAGGGCGTGCAGGCTGGGTCGGAACAAGGTGATCCCCGTCGACGGGAGAAAGGGAGTCGGGCGACATGGCGAGGTATGAGCTGGGCATCCTGGGCGGCATGGGGCCGTGGGCCACGGCCAAGGCGCTGGAGAAGATCGTGCTGCTGACCGACGCCGGGAGCGACGCGGAGCACGTCCCGGTCATCGTCTCCTGCAACCCCCGCATTCCGGACCGCACCCGCGCCATCACGGAAGGCGCGGAGTCTCCCCTTCCCGCCCTGCTGGAGGACCTTCGTTTCCTGGAAAGCGCGGGCGTCAGGGTGAACGTCCTGCCCTGCAACACCGCGCACTATTATTACGACGAGCTGGCCGGAGCCGCCAGGGTACCCATCATCAACATGGTCAGCGAGACCATGCGCTATGTCAGCAGGAAACACCCCGGAAAGAGCGTCTGCCTCCTGGCCACCCGGGGCACCCTGGACGGCAGGGTGTACGAAAAGTATGCCGCCCGGGAAACGGTCTTTACGGAGTTGGACGGGTCTCAGCGCCGGACGGTCATGGACATCATCTACGGCATCAAATCCGGGCAGGGCCTGGAAAGGAATCTGGAGGCCCTCTGTGCCCTCATGCGCGGGATCGGTACGGAAAACAGGCTGTTCGTCCTCGCATGCACGGAATTGTCCCTGATGGGGGACGCCCTGGCGGCCCATCCGGACATCAACTTCGTGGACGCGGCGGAAGTGATGGCCGCGGCCGCCCTGCTGCACCTGAACGTGAAGC
>CAZJCB010000212.1:0-4174 GCA_964544245.1 uncultured Christensenella sp. | reverse complement strand
TTCACTATAACAGTTCTGCGCGGAAATGTCAAGTGTTTACCTGGTGAGTCAATAAAAGCGGCTGATGAGGTTGACGATGGTGGTCTTGCCGGCGCCCGTCTCGCCGACCAGGGCGACTGTCATCCCGGGCTTGATGTCCAGGCTGACGTCCCTGAGCACCACCTTGTCGCGGTTGTAGGAAAAAGTGACGTCCTTGAATTGTACTCGCCCCTGGATGCGCGGGAGCGGGCGGGCGTCTTCCCTGTCGCGGACTTTTGGCTGCTCGTCCATGATTTCAAAGATGCGCTCCATGGATGCCGAGGCCGTCAGCAGGCTGTTGTAGAAATTGCTCAGGGTGTTCAGCGGCTGCCAGAAGCGGTGCAGGTACCAGAGAACCAGCAGCAGGTCTTCCAGGCGCAGGCCAGAGGACATGAACCGGACGCCGAAATAGTACACCAGCACCGTGCCGAGGGTGCCCGTCACGTCCAGCGCCGGCCAGAAGGCGGCGTTGTAGCGGATCGCGTCCATCCAGCGGCGTCGGATGTCGTCGTTGGCGCCTTCAAAGATCCCGGCGTTCTCCTCCTCGCGCACGAAGGCCTGGGTGACGCGCATGCCGGAGAGCGCCTCGTGCAGGTAGCCGTTCATGTTGCTGCGTTTGCTCCGCACCAACTGCCACTTCAGGCGCATGGTGCGCTTGAAACGGAAGATGATCAGGACCAGGAAGGGCATGATGCACATGCCGATGAGGGTCAGCTGCCAATTGATACCCAGCATGATGGCCAGCAGCAGGATGAGCGTGAAGGTGTCGATGAGCACGTTGACGATGCCGTTGGTGAACAGGTCGTTCAGCGCGTCCACGTCGTTGACCACGCGCACCAGGATCTTCCCGGCCGAGTGGGTGTCAAAAAAACTGAAGGACAGGGACTGGACGTGCCTGAACAGGTCTTCCCGCAGCGCGGCGATCGCTTTCCTGCCCGCCGCGTCCATCCACCGCACGCGCATGCGCGTCAGCAGCGCGCCCGCGCCGGCCAGCAGGGCCATGCCCAGGAGGATCAGCCAAAGCCCCCGCGTGGATCCCTCCGCCAGGATGCCTACCGCACGGCTCATCAGGAAGGGGGAGCCCAGGCTCGCCAGGGTGGCCGCCGTCATGGACAGCAGGGACAGGAAGACCTGCCTCCGGTAGGGCTTCAGGTAGCCCAGGAGCCTCGTGAACTGGTGCCTGTTGAACGGCCGCTCCAGGACCTCGTCGTCCAGCTGCCGCAGCGCGCGCGCCATCAGCCCTCACCTCCTTCCCCGGTGATGGAGGTCAGCTGGTCGTTCCACATGCGCCAGTATTCGCCCTTCTTCCGGAGCAGTTCCGCGTGCGTCCTGCGTTCCAGGATGCCGCCCTGGTCCAGGACGAGGATCAGGTCGGCGTTCTTCACCGACGAGATCCGGTGCGCGATGACAAAGGTGGTGCGCCCCCGCATCGCCTCCTCCAGCTCCTGCTGGATGAGGAACTCCGTCTGCATGTCCACCGAGCTGGTCGCGTCGTCCAGGACGAGGATGTCCGGGTTGATCAGCAGCGCGCGGGCGATCGCGGTCCGCTGCTTCTGCCCGCCCGACAGGCCGACGCCCCGCTCCCCCACCACCGTCTCATATCCCAGGGGCATCTGCGTGATAAAGTCTTCGGCCTGCGCGGCGCGCGCGGCGGCGGCGGCCGACTCCATGGGCGCGCCCGGGTCGCCGAAGCGGATGTTGTCAAAGATGGATTCGGAGAAGAGGAAAGTTTCCTGGGGCACGTAGCCAATGGAGCGGCGCAGCTCCTTCATGGGCTGCTTGCGCACGTCCACGCCGTCAATCAGGATCCGGCCGCCGCTGGCGTCATAAAAACGGCCGAGCAGTTTGATCAGGCTGGTCTTCCCCGCCCCGGTCGCCCCCATCACGGCGACGGTCTGCCCGGGCTCCGCCGTGAAACTGACGTCCCTGAGCACCTGCGTGTCGCCATAGCGGAAACTGACATGGTCAAACTCCACGCGGCCCTTCCGCGTCTCCAGCCTGGCAGGCTGCGCAACGTCCCTGATGCCGGGGCCGAGGTCCATATAGTAGAACAGTTTCTCGGCGCTTGTGGACGCGCGCGTCGCCTGGTTGATGATCTGGGACAGCATGCGCATCGGCTGGGTCAGCATCCAGATATAGCCCGTGACGCCCACCAGGGTGCCCAGGTCCATCCGCCCGCCGGCCATGAGGATGGCGCCGGTCGCCAGCACCATTGGCGTACAAACGTCGCTGAGCAGCTGCATGAGGGGGACGTAGTTTGACCAGACCTGCGTCACCTGCAGGTGCAGATCCCGCAGTTTCCGGTTTTCCGTCTCCAGCAGCCGCTGCTCGTGCTCCTCGCGCACAAAGGCCTTGACGACGTGGATGCCGGCCAGGTTTTCCTGCACCCGGGTGTTCAGTTCCGCGTTCTGCTCGCGCACCGCGCGGAACAGCGGCCTTACCTTGCGGCGGAAACGGAAGGCGATCAGCGCGATGAGGGGCAGCAGGAACAGGATGGTGAGCGCCGACTGCCAGGACAGGGTGAGCATGAAGACCAGCGCCCCGAAAAAGGTGACTCCCTGCTCAAACACCGTCACGATGCCCTCGGCCAGGTAGTCCCGGACGCCCTCCAGGTCGCCCGTCATGCGGGACATGATCTCCCCGACGCGGTTCTGGTCATAAAACGACCAGGACATCTCCTGCAGGTGGCGGAACAGGCCGGTGCGCAGGTCATAGGCCACGGACTGCGACGCCTTTTCCATCAGCATCACCCGCAGGTACCCCGAAAGCGCGCGGGCGATCGTCAGACCGAGCAGGAGCAGGCACAGCCGGACCAGCAAGCCGTGCCGCCCCGCGACGATCACGTCGTTGACGACGGCGCGGGTCACCAGGGGCTGGATCAGCCGGCTGGAGATCACCAGCGCCTGAAAGAAAAAGGCGCTGATCACCAAAGCCTTGTACGGCTTGAGCAATCCAAGGATACGGCGCATGGACCCCATCTGTTTCCTCCCCGGCATCAGTTTTTCCATGATAGCTTCCAGACAGTGGAACGTCAATGAAAAAGGCGGCGAACTTCAGCAAAATCCTCTTGAATTCAAGCCGCGTGAAGGTTATAGTTTGAACGGCGAACCAAGTTTTCATAAAGCGGAAAAGCAGGAGGAACGAATGAAAATCGGCCTGAGCTCCTATTCCCTGGACCGGGTGATCAAATCTGGCGGCCTCACGCTGGAGGAGGCGGTCGAGTGGGCGGCGCGCAACGGCGCGGAGGTGATGGAACTGGTTCCCTTCGCCTTCCGCTTTGACGACCCGGCCACCGGGGAAATCGATACCCTCAGGATCGCGAAAGTGAAGCACAGGGCGGCGGACGCGGGCATCCAGCTGTGCAATTATTCGGTGCCGGCCGACCTGCTGCAGGAAGGGGAAGCGCAGGAAGAGGAAATCAGGCGCGTCTGCCATGAGGCGGACATCGCCGCTGAACTGGGTTTGGCGCGGATGCGCCACGACATCAGTTCCTTCCGCAGGCCCCTGAGCGAGAACACTTTATCGGAGTTTGACCGCCTGCTGCCCCGGATGGTTGAGGCTTCAAGCCGGATCAGCGAATATGCCCGGACGCGCGGCGTCATGACCCTGCTTGAAAACCACGGGTTCTTCATCAACGGCTGCGACCGGGTGGAACGCTTGCTCAACGGGGTCACCACCGGCAACTACGGCCTGCTGCTGGACACGGGCAACATCATCTGCGTGGACGAGGACCCGGCCGCCGCGGCGGCGCGGCTGGCGTGGCGCTGCGAAATGGTGCACCTGAAAGACTTCTACGTCAGGGCCCGCGACCCGGGGGACTCCACCCAGTTTGAGTGCGGCGGGCACTGGTTCAGGTCCCGCGGGGGAAAATTCCTCCGGGGCGCCATCCTGGGTCAGGGCGACCTGGACGTGCCGGCCGCCTTGCGCGCGCTGAAGGAAGCCGGATACGACGGCCCCGTCGCGATCGAGTTCGAGGGCATGGAGGAGGCGAAATACGCCTCCGCCGTGAGCATCCAGAACGCCAGGAGGCTGTGGGCAGAAGCCTGAGCATGGTCATTATCTATTGAAAACGGGCCCTTTTCAGGGCCCGTCTGATTGTCCCATTTGTTTGGGTCCGAGCGTCAGATCCTCGACACGCCGGTCTCCCGCGCGGCCT
>CAZJCB010000211.1:0-4175 GCA_964544245.1 uncultured Christensenella sp. | reverse complement strand
TCCGCATGCAGGCCGGCATCAAATACGTCCTGCAGGACGCCGCCGGCTCCGGCGGACACACCTGCCTGCCCGGGGAAACGCTCGCCATGCAGGCGGCCGGGCTGCTCAACGCGCCGGCGGAGGAGGTGGACAGGCAGCTGCGGGGCCTGCTGCTGAAGAAAGAGCTGTACGAGGACCAGGTGGACGGCGAGATCCTGGTCTCCCATCCCCGCTTCCGCGCAGCTGAGGTGGAAATCGCCCGCCGGCTGCTGTCCCTGAGGGGCACCGCCCAGCAGGTCTTCCCGCAGCACGTGATGGGCAGGATCAGGGACTTTGAAAAGAGGCACCGCATCCGTTTCAGCGCCACGCAGCGCCAGGCGGTGCTGACCGCCGCGCAATCCGGCCTCGCGGTCATCACCGGCGGCCCCGGGACCGGGAAAACCACCCTGATCAACTGCATCCTGCACGTGCTGGGCCGGGACAAAAAGATCCTCCTGGCCGCGCCCACCGGCAGGGCGGCCAAGCGCATGAGCGAAGCCTGCGGGCAGGAGGCCAGCACCGTGCACCGCCTGCTGCAGTACGGCGGGGAGGAGGGCACCTTCCAGGTGAACCAGTCCAATCCGCTGACGTGCGACTGCCTGATCCTGGACGAAGTGTCCATGATGGACGTCTTCCTCATGCGCAGCCTGCTGCAGGCCGTCCGGCCCGGCACCCGCCTGCTGCTGGTGGGCGACGCGGACCAGCTGCCCAGCGTCGGCCCCGGCAACGTGCTGGCGGACATCCTGAGCAACCCCGCCGTCCCGCAGATCCGGCTGACGGAAATCTTCCGCCAGGCGGGGGATTCGATGATCGTCTGCAACGCCCACAGGATCAACCAGGGCGAGGACCCGGAGATGAACGGCCCGGGCAGCGACTTTTTCTTTGAGTACAAGGCCGCGCCCGAGGATGCCGCCCAGAGCATCGTCCAGCTGTGCGTCAGCCGGCTGCCCTCCTTCCTGGACCTGAAGGACAGCGCGCGCGGCATCCAGGTGCTCTCGCCGACCAGGAAGGGCGTCTGCGGGGTGCTGGCGCTCAACGAGCGGCTCCAGCTGGCCCTCAACCCGCCGGACGGGGCGAAAGCGGAGGTGCTGTTCGGGGAGATGACCCTGCGCGAGGGCGACAAGGTCATGCACATCAGGAACAATTACCAGCTGGAATGGGAGGCGCGGGACGGCGCCACCGGGCAGGGCGTGTTCAACGGGGACATCGGGTTCATTACCCGCATCACGGAGGAGGACAGGATGGTCGAGGTGCTCTACGACGAGGAGCGGACCGTGTGCTATGAGTACGCGCAGCTGGAAGAGCTGGAGCTGGCCTACTGCCTGTCCGTCCATAAAAGCCAGGGCAGCGAGTTCCCCGCCGTCATCATGCCCATGACCGGCGGGCCCAGGATGCTCCTGACGCGCAACCTGCTCTACACCGGGGTCACCCGCGCCCGCCGCCTGGTCGTCCTGGTGGGCCGGCAGGAAGTGCTGCGCATGATGGTGGGGAACAACCAGGAGCACCGGCGGTATTCCATGCTGTCCCACTGGCTCGGCTTCCTGGTGCGCCTGGGATGAACAGGCTGGCCGGCGCGTTCATCGACCTCCTGTTCCCGCAGGTCCGCTGCTTTTCCTGCGGCGAGCCCCGGGCCATCACCCCGGGCAGCGCGCTGTGCGACGCCTGCACGGCAAGGCTCAAAGAGCTGCGCATCCCCGAGCAGGCCTGCCCCCATTGCTGTTCGCTCGTCAAGTCCGGCCATGCCTGCCAATATTGCGCGGACGGCGGGATGCAGTACCTGGACGCGGCCTATTCGCCCTTCATGTACAGGGAAATCGCAAAGGAGCTGGTCGTCCGGCTGAAGTTCGGGCCCTTCGAGCTGGCCGCCGCCCCCCTGGCAGCCGCCATGGCCGGACAGGTCAGCGGGCTGGCCTTTGACGCGCTGGTCCCTGTCCCGCTGTCCCGTTCTGGCGAGCGGGAGCGGGGCGTCAACCAGTCCAGGGTGCTGTGCGCCCTCATCAGCGAACAGACCGGGCTGCCGGTCCTGGACGTCCTGAAGAAAACACGCCACACCAAACGCCAGTCCAGCCTGCCCGGCGCGGCGCGGCCGGCCAACGTCA
This sequence comes from uncultured Christensenella sp., assembly GCA_964544245.1. GTDB lineage: Bacteria > Bacillota > Clostridia > Christensenellales > Aristaeellaceae > UBA6115. Next base: position 2,058 of record CAZJCB010000211.1, on the reverse strand, counting down.
AAGGGGCATTCGCCGCGCGGGAAAGGGCGGACGGGCTGCGCATCCTCCTGGTGGACGACGTCAGGACCACCGGCTCGACGGCGCGGGAATGCGCCAGGGTGCTCCGCGAAGCCGGGGCGGCCTCCGTCAGCCTGCTGACCGCCACGGTCGCCCAGCACTGGGAGCCACATGACGGATGAGGGGATAAGTCGGGAGGCGTTCTCCCGGACGGCAACGGTGATCGGGGAGGAAGCGCTGGACCGCCTGCATGGCTGCCGGGTCGCCGTGTTCGGGCTGGGCGGCGTCGGCTCCGCCTGCGCGGAGGCGCTGGCGCGCGGGGGAATCGGGCACCTGGCCCTGATCGACCACGACAGGGTCAAGCCGTCCAACCTCAACCGCCAGCTCATCGCGCTGCGTTCCACCCTGGGGATGGGCAAGGCAGAGGTCACGGAAAAACGCCTGCTGGACATCAACCCGGAGCTGGATATTAAAACCTATCCCCTGTTCTACGGCGATGAAACAGAAGGGGCGGTCGATTTGTCCCGCTATGACGCGGTGGCTGACTGCGTGGACACCCTCGGCGCGAAGCTGCTGCTGGCGCGCAAGGCGGGTGAAATGGGCTGGTACCTCCTCAGCTGCATGGGCACCGGCAACCGGCTGGACCCGGGCCGGCTGCGCTTTGCGGACGTCTACAGGACGGCCGCCTGCCCGCTCGCGCGCAGGATGCGCAAAGCCTGCAGGGATGCGGGGATCCCGGCGCTGCGGGTCCTCTACTCGGACGAAGCGCCGGTCAGGATCCTCGCCGGACATGAAAACGGCCGGCATATCCCCGGCTCCGTTTCTTTCGTTCCCCCCGTCGCGGGCATGATGATGGCCGGCGACATCATCCGTTTTCTGATCCGTCCCCCTCTTCCCCCTGCTTCACGGCCTCAAGCGCCTTTCTGACGATGTCCGGCGGGAAGCCCCGCCGCGCGAGGACGCCGTAGGCCCTGCGGTAAAGCGCCCGGGGGTCCTTTGCGTTGCTTCGCAGCGTTTTTTGCGCCAGGTTCACCGCCGCCTCCAGGCTCTCTTCCTCTTCCTGCCCCTGCAGCAGCTCGTCGATCAGCTGCCGCGGCAACCCCTTGCGGCCCAGTTCCTGCCGGAGCCGGATCGCGCCGTATTTCTTGCCGGCACGGGCGAGGAAGGCCAGGGCGAAGCGCCGGTCATCCAGGTACCCGGCCTCCATCAGGCGCAGGATCCCCTGGCGGACGGCGCTGTCGGAATATCCCTGGCGCTCCAGTTTGTCCATGATCTCCGCGCTGGAGCGGTCCCTGGCCTCCAGCATGCGCACCGCCGCCTCCAGCGCGCAGCGGTTCTCCCGGGGCGCCAGCGCCTGCCGGTAGGCGTCCGGGTCTATGGGATCCCCGGGCCGCAGCGGCTTTTCCCTGAACAGGGCGTAGGGCACCGTCAGGCTCCCGCCGCCCTGCAGGCGGATGAACCGGCAGCCGGGCCGCTTGACGACCTCAGCGACAACGTCACTCATCTCGTATCCATTCCTTCAGCAGTTCCCTGTTGACGTCCGCCAGGATGTAATGCCGCGCTTCGGAGACGCCGGCTGTCAGGCTCAGGATGCCGCGACCCTTTTCCAAGTCGAGGAACAGCATGTGGACGGCGCCGTAGGCCATCCCCTGGTGCCCGTAAAGCGGCGCGGGGCTGACCGTCCTGTCCCTGAGGATGAACATCCCGACGCCCTGGCTCATCGTCGGGTCCCTGGCGCCGAGTTCGGCATGGGGTGCCCGCATCATCTCAAGGGAATCCAGCGTTAAGAATCCCGGTTCCAGCAGCGCCCTGCCCAGCAGGGCAGCGCTCCCCGCGTCCATGCAGCAGCTGCCGTGCGCGAGGTTCCAGTGCCGTTCCGGGTCCGGGAATTCCCAGCCCTGCGCGGGACGGGCCTGCCTGCTTGCTGCGTCAAAGGCGGGCTTCCGGGCGGGCGGGAGGACGCGGCGCGCATCCGCCAGCGGGGCGTCCAGGCGGGCGGGGTAATAGCTCGCCTTCATGCCCAGCGGCCGGAACAGGGTTTCCCGCATCGCCGTTTCAAAG
>CAZJCB010000210.1:0-4181 GCA_964544245.1 uncultured Christensenella sp. | reverse complement strand
GCTTTTCCAGCTTGTGTCCCTCCGGTTGTAGCCCCAGGTTCCGTTGATGGTGGCGGGCACCTCAAAGGCCTTCGGGTAGGGCAGCAGGGGGATGAAGTTGTCCCCGGTCGTCATGTAGTCGCCCAGGCCGTGGCCGATGCGGCCGGAAATGAGGCAATCCGGCTGCAGGCCCTTGACCAGGTCCCGCAGCTGCGCGGACTGCGCGGCCGACATGCTCAGGGGCGTGTCGAACCAGAGCAGGCCGACGTCGCCATAATGGGTCAGCAGTTCCCGCACCTGGGGGAAGCACTTCGTGTCCAGATAGGCCTGGAAGCCCGGGTTTTCGTCCCGGACCCCCGTCTCCAGCCCGCCCGCGTGGTGCCAGTCCTGCGCCTGGGAGTAGTAAAAACCCAGCTTCAGTCCGTGTTTAAAGCAGGCGTTTTGGAACGCTTTGGCGACGTCCTTCGCCCAGGGCGTGGCGTCCACAACGTTGTAAGGGTCCGCCGCGGTCCTGAACATGGAGAAGCCGTCGTGGTGCTTGGCGGTGAAGACCAGGTAGCGCATCCCGGCCTCTTTTGCGAGGGCGGCGATCCCGTCCGCGTCAAAATCCTTCGGATGGAACCGCTCCGCCAGGCGCGCGTATTCCTCCCCGGGGATCTTCAGGTCGTGCAGGATCCATTCGGCGATGTGCCGGGTCTGCTTTCCCTTCCACTCCCCGGCCGGGAGCGCGTAGAGCCCCCAGTGGACGAACATCCCGAATTTCCCCTCCAGCCACCAGTTCCTGTCGGATTGGCTGAGCATGGCGCGCCTCCTTTTTGTTACCTTTTCCGCGCCCATTGTACCCCCGCGCCGCGGGATTGGCCACCCGCCGGCAGTCGAGCTGCCGGGAAGAGACGCCCTTGAAAAAAATCCGGCGGGGGGGTATACTGAAAAACATCTTGGAAACAATGTTTCCAAAAATCTGAAGGAGGAACCATTCATGAGGAAACTGCTTGCACTTGCCCTCATCCTCGCGCTGGCCCTGCCGTTGTTTGGCCTGGCTGAGGGAACCTACGAACTCGCGCTGGTGACGGACGTGGGCAACATCGACGACCAGAGCTTCAACCAGTATTCATACCAGGGCATCAAGGATTTTGCTGCTGAAACCGGCAAGACCTACGCCTACTACCAGCCCAGCGAAGACAGCGTCGACGCGCGTCTGGAAACCGTCGTGTCCGCGATTGAAAAAGGCGCCAAGGTGGTCCTGACGCCCGGTTATCTGTTTGCGGACGCCATGGGCCTGGCACAGGACCTTTATCCTGAGGTGAACTTCATCCTGGTTGACACCCCTCCGGCCGGCGTTGCAGCCAAAAACACCTATTCCATCCTTTACCAGGAGGAGCAGGCGGGTTACCTGGCTGGTTACGCGGCAGTCAAGGACGGCTATACCAAACTGGGCTTCCTGGGCGGCATGGCGGTCCCCGCGGTCGTCCGCTACGGTTTCGGTTTTGTGCAGGGCGCTGACGCGGCCGCCAAGGAAATGAGCATCCAGGTCGACATCAAATATTGGTACAGCAACGTATTCTGGCCCACCGACGACATCAAGAACAAGATGGGCAGCTGGTTCACCGAAGGCACCGAGATCGTGTTCGCCTGCGGCGGCGGCATCTACCTTTCATTGGTGGCCGCGGCTGAAGAGGCCGACAAGATGGTCATCGGCGTGGACGTGGACCAGGGCTACGTCAGCCCCCGCATCCTCACCAGCGCCACGAAAGCGCTGACCAAGTTCATTACGCTGTCCCTGAGGGCGATCTATGATAACGGCGGCGTGATGCCTGAGAGCATGCAGGGCGTGACAGCGACGTTTGGCGCAAAGGACGACGCCGTGGGCCTGCCCACCGAAGCGGGTTCCTGGAGGTTTGCCAAGTTTACGGTCGAAGAGTACAACGCGCTGTTTGAGCAGATGAAGAGCGAAGCCATTGTGGTGAGCCCGGCGATCGACGCGCCGCCCACGGTCACCAACGCGGTGGTGGACTACCAGGACTGAATTATTTTCCGGGAAACCATTGGCCGGGGGGAACGTCTCCCCGGCTTTTTTCTATGGTTTCAAGCCCTTGCCGGGAGGGGGCGCCGCGATGGAAAAAACAGGCGCGTTATGGTATAAATAAAACAATCGATACGCGGCCGGCGGCCTCCGCACGGCCCGGACGCCAAAACAAAAGCCAGGGGGGCGTGCATGGACGATTATGTGATCGAAATGCTGGGCATCACCAAGGAATTCCCGGGCGTGCTGGCCAACGACGAGGTGACCCTGCGCCTGCGCCGCGGGGAGATCCACGCGCTGCTGGGCGAGAACGGCGCGGGCAAAAGCACGCTGATGAGCGTGCTGTTCGGCCTGTACCAGCCGGACCGCGGAAAGATCCTGATGAACGGGAAAGAGGTCAGGATCAACACCCCCAATGACGCCAACGCGCTCAGGATCGGCATGGTGCACCAGCATTTCAAGCTGGTGGAGGTGTTCACCGTCCTGGACAACATCATCCTGGGGGCCGAACCCACGCGCCTGGGGTTGTTGAAGAAGGACGGGGCCCGCAAAAAGGTGATGGCCCTGTCGGAGAGCTACGGGCTGAAGGTGGACCCGGACGCGCGCATCGAGGACATCTCCGTGGGCATGCAGCAGCGGGTGGAGATCCTCAAGATGCTCTACCGGGACAACGAGATCCTGATTTTTGACGAGCCGACCGCCGTGCTGACCCCTCAGGAGATCGACGAATTGATGGGCATCATGCGTTCCTTCGCCAGGGAGGGCAAGTCCATCCTGTTCATCACCCATAAATTGAACGAGATCATGGCGGTGGCAGACCGCTGCACCGTGCTGCGCAAGGGCAGGCTGATGGGAACTGTGGACATCGCGGACACCGACACGCGCAGGCTTTCCCGCCTGATGGTGGGGCGCGAGATCAGCTTCACCGTGGACAAGAAAAACCTGGAGCCCGGGGAGACCGTGCTGGAGGTGAAGGGGGTCACCGTGCCCTCCAAACTGCACAGGAAGAACGCGGTCAGGGACGTGTCCTTCAGCGTGCGCCGGGGCGAGATCGTGTGCCTGGCCGGCATTGAGGGCAACGGGCAGACGGAATTCGTTTCCGCCCTGGCCGGGCTTGAAAAGATCTCCGGCGGGCGGATCACGCTCAAGGGCCGGGACATCTCCCAGGCCGCGGTGCGCGAGCGTTCGGTCGCCGGCATGAGCCACATCCCGGAGGACCGCCACAAACACGGGCTGATCCTGGATTTCTCACTGCAGGACAACCTGGTGCTGCAGCGCTATTGGGAGGGCGCCTTCCAGAACCGGGGCGTCATCCGCGGGGACGCGGTGCGGGCCTACGCCGAAAAACTGATCGCGCAGTACGACGTGCGCGCGGGGGAAGGGCCGGAGACCCCGACCCGCAGCATGTCCGGGGGCAACCAGCAAAAGGCCATCGTGGCCCGGGAGATGGACCTGGGGCGGGACCTGCTGGTCGCGGTGCAGCCCACCCGCGGGCTGGACGTGGGCGCGATCGAATACATCCATTCCCGGATCGTGCGCGCGCGCGACGAGATGCGTGCGGTGCTGCTGGTCAGCCTGGAACTGGAAGAGGTGATGAACGTGTCCGACCGCATCCTGGTGATGTATGAGGGCGAGGTCGTGGGCGAGTTCAGGCCGCATGAGGTGAGCGTGCAGGAACTGGGGCTTTACATGGCCGGCGCCAAGCGGATGAAGGCGGAAGGGGTGAGCGCATGACGAGGAAACGCCGCTTTTCCTTCAGGGGAATGGATTCCCTTGTCGCCTCCGTCGTGTCCATCCTGGCGGGCCTGCTGTTCGGCTTCATCCTGCTGCTTATTTTCAACCCCGCCAAGGCGGGAAACGGGTTTTTGAACATCCTGCTCACCGGCGTACGCAGCACCCCCCGCCTGGCCAAGGTGCTCTACACCGCGGCGCCCCTGATGATGACAGGGCTCTCGGTCGGTTTCGCGTTCAAGACGGGGCTGTTCAACATCGGCGCCTCCGGGCAGTTCACCATGGGGGCCTTCCTGGCCCTGACCGGCGCCATCGCCTGGCGGCTGCCCTGGCCGCTGTGCCTGCTCCTGGGCGTCCTCGGCGGCGCGCTCTGGGGCGCCGTCCCCGGCCTCTGCAAGGCGCTGTTCAACGTCAACGAGGTCATCACCTCCATCATGTTCAACTGGAT
>CAZJCB010000209.1:0-4255 GCA_964544245.1 uncultured Christensenella sp. | reverse complement strand
CCTTCCTGATGCCCAGGGCCCGTGGGTTCAGCCTGCTCTTCGCCGCCCGCGACAACCAGCAGACAAGGCCCCTGCTGTCCTTCTCCGCCACCTCCGGCGTGCGGCCAGCCCAGGCCGGCAGCGACTTTGACCCCGCGAAGGCGCAGGTCCGGGGCCCGCTGCCCGCGATGGCGCTGGCCAGCCGCGTGGCCACAAGGGGGGACGCGTCCGAACCCCTGCGCTCCCACCTGCTGGTCAGCGCGTCCACCGCGATGCTGGACAGCGCTTCCCTGCAGAACAGCTCGCTGAGCAACGGGGAATACCTGCTCAAGGTGCTCTCCGGCCTGCTGGGCCGGGAGGAAACTGTGCAGATCCGGCCGGTCAGCCTGGCGGCCCGGAACCTGGGCGTGAATTCCGCCACGGCGCGCCTGCTGGGCATCCTGCTCAGCGCGGTCATCCCCGGGCTGATCCTGCTGTCCGGCATCGCCGTCTGGCTGCGGCGGAGGAACCAATGATCAAAAGGCTCGGCATCCTGATCGCCGTTTTCGCCCTGCTCAGCAGCACGCTGGCCGGGCTGTTCTTCCACCTCACCGGGCAGGAGCGGCCGGTGGAAGCGGACAGCCTCTCCTTTTCACAGCGCGAACCGACGAATATTGAGCGGATCACCGTCAGGAACGGGAAGGGCGAATACGCCGTCTGGTATGACAGCGTGAACGGCGGGTACGTCATCGGCGACGTGCCGGCGGACCTGGCGGACATGGACAGGTTCATCCAGTTCATGGTGGACTGCGCCAGCCTGAGCGCGCAAACCCGGGTGTCCGGGAACGACGGCGCGCCGGAAGCCTTCGGGCTGGACAAGCCGGCGGCGGAATGCGCGATCACGTACGACGACGGGGAAGAACTCCGGCTGACCATCGGCAGCCAAGAAAAAGTCTCCGGGGACTACTACCTGCGCGTCGAGGGGAAGCCCGGCGTCTACACCTACGCGAAGCAGCCCGCGGAGACCCTGCTAGCGGGGCAGGAAACCTTCCTCTCCCGCCTGGTCACCCCCAGGCTGGCCGTCTCCAGCCCGCTCTCCGCCGTGCGCGACGCGCGCTTCTCCGGCAAGCGCCTCCCGGCCCCCATCGAGATCCGCGCGGTGATGGGCGGGGACGACGCGGTCCGGCGGGACGCCCTCTCCTTCGGCGCGGCGACGCACCTGGTCAAAAGCGCCGGGACGCATGAACTGGACCAGGCCGGCGGCATCCGGGTCCTGGGTTCCCTGCTGGGCATCGAGGCCATCGGGATAGAGGGCTACAACCTGTCAGGGGAGGAGATGGACACCTACGGCTTTTCCGATCCGGACATGCTGGCGGATTTCGTCCTCTCAGGCGGGGAGGAGGGGCGGCAGCGGGTCAGGCTGGCGCTGGTGCAGGCGGAGGGCGACCGCTTCCTGGCCGCCGTGGAAGGGCGAAACGTGGCCTACCTGGTCAGCCGGCCGGCCTTTTACGACGTCCGCTATGAGGACCTGATCATGCGGTATTTCGTCTCCCCTATGCTGGTGGACATCCGGGGGATGACGGTGGAAACGCCGGGTAAAACCTACAGAATCGGCTATGCGCGCGACGAAGCGAACCAGTCCGCCGTGACGCTTGACGGCAAGACCGTGGACACGGACCTGTTCATGGCGTTTTACCGCCTGGCGACCTCGGCGGCGGCGGACGGCGGGCTGCGCGAAGGGATCACGCCGCAGGGCGAACCCGCGCTGGTCATCCGCTACCATTACAAGACGGCGGAAAAACCGGACGACGTGCTCCGCTTCTTCCCGGGAACGGCCCGGCGCATGGACGTGGAGGTCAACGGGGTCATCGAACTGGACATCCGGGAAAGCTTCGTCCAGCGCATGAAGGACGCCTGCGAGGCCCTGGAAAACGGCGGGAAGATCGAGGAAATCTGGTAAGGCGACAGACAACGAACGCATGGATGACGGGGAGACCTCAGGGGATTCCATCCCCTGAATCCGCAAGCTCAGTCGTCGCGGAACTTCGTGCCCAGAGGGCACTTGTCCCACTCGCTTCGCTTGACTCCTCCGCCTGCCTGCATCCCGCACTGCGGGCGGCAGGCTCCGTCGCCCCAGGCAAGGGACTTCGTCCCTTGACCCGGAATCTTTCCCAAAATGACAGAGTGAAGTATCTTATCAGTGAAACAGGATAAGAACATGGGGAGGTGAAACAGTTGAAGGAGAGCAAACTGACCGCGGCGGTGATCGGGGCGGGGATGATCGCGAACAAGGCGCACATCCCGGCTTACCTCAGCCTGCCGGAAGAAGTCCGCCTGGAGGCGGTGAGCGACGCGTTTGAGGAGAGCGCCCGGAGCACCGCGGCGCGGCACGGCATCCCGCGCTGGTATACCGACGCCGATCAGATGCTCAGCGAGGTCAAGCCGGACCTGGTGTCCGTCTGCACGCCCAACATGTACCACGCGCAGTCGGTCCGCCTGGCGCTGGAGCACGGCGCGAACGTCCTGTGCGAAAAGCCGATGGCGATGACCTGGCGGGAGACGAAGGCGCTGTTTGACCTGGCGGAAAAGAAGGGCAGGATGCTGATGGCCTGCCAGACGATGCGGTACACCCCGGAATACCTGGCGGCGAAGGAACTGGCGCAGACCGGCATCCTGGGCAAGGTCTACTTCGCGGAGTTCGCGGCCGTCAGGCGCCGCGGCATCCCCAAGTGGGGCGCCTTCCACCGCAGGGAAATGAGCGGAGGCGGCTGCCTGTGCGACCTGGGCGTGCACATGATCGACGCGGCGCTGTGGCTGATGGGCACGCCGGACTTTGAGGCGATATCGGGCAGCTCTGCCGCCTACATCGCCCACGGCGAGCACGACGTCATGACCAGCCTGGCGGAATCCGGCGCGCCCGCGGGCGTGACAAAAATGCAGCAGTACAGGCCGGAAGAGTTCGAAGTGGAGGAGTTCGCCGCGGGCACCGTCCGCTTCAGGGACGGGGTCAGCATGAACTTCAAGACCTCCTGGGCGCTGAACCTGCCGCCCCAGTTCAGCCTGTCCCTCGCCGGCAGCAAGGCCGGGCTGAGCCTGCCGGGCCTGAAACTGTATTCAGTCCTGGGGCGCTACCAGGCGGACATCACGCCCAGGGTGTTCAACGAAGGCCGGCACGCCCAGGAGCCCTTCTCCGGGCATTTCGACCTGGTCGGGAACGCCGCGGAGCACCTGCTCTCCGGCGTCCCCCGCATGGTGACGCCCGCGCAGACGCTCGCGGTGTCGGCCATCATCGACGCGTTTTACCTGTCCGCAAAGGAAAACCGGGAAGTACGCGCGGAAGAGATCTTCTCCGCGGCTGAAAAATAAGGAGGCATTATGAAGGTAGGCCTGTATTCCATCTCCTGTTCCGGGGTCTGGTTCAAGGACCGGCCGGCGCTGAGCGTCGAAGAGTTCATCGACACGGCGAAGCGCTTCGGCTACGACGGGGTCGAAATCGACCTGAAGAGGCCGCACGGCTCCCCGCTGGACCTGGACGAAAAGCGCTGCCGCGAGATCGCCGCCTACGCCAAAGCGCAGGGGCTTGAGATCTGCGCGGCGGCGGCGAACAACAATTTTGCCACCGTGATCCCGGAGCACCTTGAAAACGAACTGCTGATGGTGCGGGAGCAGATCAGGGTCACAAAAATGCTGGGCGCGCCGGTCCTGCGGCTGTTCGCCGCCTGGCGCGGCGTGGTCAAACGCAACGGGATCGCGTCCTACGAGCCCACCCATGAGGTCCATACCGCCGGCGCGCTGAAGTATGAACTGGTCCAGAACATCCTGGCGGCCTTCCGGGAATGCGCGGCCTGGGCGGAAAAGGAAGGCGTCATGCTGGCGCTGCAAAACCACCACCCCATCATCGAGACCTACGAGGACATGCTGGAGTTCGTGCGGCTGGTGGGTTCCCCCAATTTCCAATGCTGCCTGGACGCCCCCTGCTGCGGGTGGACCGAAAAGACGCAGAGCGACGCCTATCTCGCCAAAGCCGTGCGCGACGTGGGGACGCTGCAGCAGCTCTCCCACGCCAACGCGGAATTTGCCGAGCACCCGGACGGGCAGGTGGAGATGGTCTCCTTTGACCCGCAGATCCAGCCGGTGCTGACCAACTACCCCGCCTTCATCAGGGCGCTGAAGGAGACGGGCTATGAGGGCTATATCAACTATGAGTTCTGCCACATGCCCTTCCGGGACGGGAAGGTGCTGGGGTACAAGGACTACATTGAGAACCCGATCCGGCTGGCGCAGGTCTACTTCAGGC
>CAZJCB010000208.1:0-4259 GCA_964544245.1 uncultured Christensenella sp. | reverse complement strand
CGCTTGAGCAGGCGGCGATGGTACTCATCCTTGTATTCCTGCGGGTCAAGCGGCGCGCCGCCTAGCCTTTCCACCTCTTCTTTCAGCGCGATGCACTGGTAAATGGTCTGCTTGCCCGTGTGCAGGAAGATGAACTCGCGCGCGAGGCCTTCCATTTCTTCGTAAGCGCGCTTGCCGCCTTCCGGCGTCGCGTGCAGCTCAGAGGCGAAGTAGGGAACCATGATCGCCTGCCAGCCCTCCCGCACCAGGCTCAGCGTCCCGTCAAAATCCAGCACGGCATGGCGGAATCCGCCGCCGGCGTTGCCTTTCCCCAGGCGCTGGACAAAATCCGTCCCCGCGTCCGTTCTTCCTTTCAATTCAGAGTACATTCAATCATCCTGCGCGACCGGAACCGCGCGGCCCGTCAGCGCAGAGCGCTCCGCCGCGAAGATGACCCGCATGGCTTTGAGCGCCTCCCTGCCGTCGATATCGGGCGTCACGCCGTTGAGGATGCTGTCCGCGAAGGCATCGATGACGCCGGTGTTCACCCGGCTGCCGGACGTCTGTTCCTTGTTGGACGCCAGATGGTCCAGCCGGAGCTTTTCCTGTGTTCCGTCCTTCTTTTCAAGGACAAGGGCGCAGTCCGGGTCGTCATACAGCCGCAGGACCCCCTCCGTGCCGTAAACGCGGGTGGAATTGTCCTCCCCGCCGTAAAAGGTCCAGCTGACGTGCATGGTCCCCGTCACGCCGCTTGCCGTCGTATACAGGCAAACGGCGTTGTCCTCCACGCTGATGGGCGTGCCGTCGGGAAACTTTTTATCCATCGTGCCCAGTTTGGCGCTGACCTCCACGATGCTTTCGCCCAGCAGGAAATGGACCAGGTCGGTCTTGTGGATGCCCAAGTCGGCCAGAACGCCGAACGCCGCGCGGTTTTTGTCGAAGAACCAGGAGTTTTTCAGCCCCGTCCAGCCCTCGGGGCCGGGATGGCCAAAGGTGGTGCGAAACGTGAGCACGCGGCCTATGCGGCCTTCGCTGATCATCTGCCGCGCGGCGGCGTGCGCGCGGGCAAAGCGCTGGTTGTGGCCGAGCATCAGCACTTTTCCGGATTCCTTTTGCGCTATGACCATGGCCTCGCAGTCTTCCAGCGTGGTCGCCATGGGCTTTTCGCACAGGACGTGGATGCCGCGCCTGAGCGCCTGGATGCTCGCCGCCGCGTGCGCCGTGTTCGCCGAGCAGACGCTGACGGCGTCCACGCCGCTGTCCAGGAGCGCTTCCAGCGAGCTGTAGGCAATCGCGCCGTACTGCCCGGCCATTTCCTGCGCGCGGGAGAAATCATAATCATAAAAACCGCTCAGTTCGCAGTTTTTGTTCTCCGTGTATTCCGGCGCGTGGCGCACCTGGGCGATCTTTCCGCAGCCGATGATCCCGATCTTTATCATGAGTTCCCCCGCCCGTCTATTTTTTCCGCTGGATGTTCTGCAGCAGCACGGCGATGATGATGATCGCGCCGCTGATGGCCCCCGTCGGGAAGGTCGGCACCTTGGCGGCTACCAGGGTATTGCTGATGATTTTGAACATCAGCACACCCAGGAAACTGCCGATGATCTTCCCCCGGCCGCCGGACATGGCCGTTCCGCCGATGGCGACCGCCGCGATGGCGTCCATCTCAAACAGGTTGCCCGCGCTCGCCGCGGCGACCGCCATGAGGCTGGACGAATACAGCCAGCTGGTAAAGCCGCACAGCACGCCGGTGATCGTAAAGACGGTCACCTTGATCCGGTTCACGTTGACGCCCGACAGGCGGGCGCTGTTCGCGTTGCTGCCCACCGCGTAAATGTGTTTGCCCAGGCGCGTGTACTGCATGATCAGGCCGAAGAGGAGACCCATCAAGATAAAAATGACCATGGGGTAGGGCACCCTCTGCCCGAACACGTCAAACGCGCCGTTGGCCACCTGGCGGAATTCCTGGTAGAAAGGTTCCGCGGACATGCCGCTGGCGACCGAGAAGGGGCCGCCCTGCCCGAAGTGGTTGACGATCGCGCGGCAGGACGTCTGTACCGCCAGCGTCGCGATCATCGCCGGCATCCGGCCGTAAGCCACCAGGGTGCCGTTGAGCAGGCCGATCAGGGCCCCGCCCGCCAGGCAGAAGAGGAGCATGATCCAGATGTTGCCCGTCGCGTTGAGCACTGTGATGCCAAACCCCGACAGCAGCGCCACCTGCGCGCCCACGGAAATGTCGATCAGCCCAGCACAGATGACCATGGTCATCCCCAGCGCGATCATGCCCGTCGTGGTGGCTGACTGGCGGAAAAGTGTGGAGATGTTTCGCCAGCTGAAGAAATTCCCGTTGACGGACACGGCGATGACCAGGATCAGGATGAAAGAAACCAGATAGCTGTAGTCTGAAAACAGTTTCTTTGCCGCCCCTTTGGGTGTCAGCCCTCCGGCCGCCCTTAACGATTCGCTCATGCTTTCAAGCCTTCCTTTTTGGTTTCTTCCGGCCCCTCGTCCGCTTCCATTTCGAGGTTGGAACCCGTGGAATAATACATCAGGTCTTCCTCGGTCATGTCAGCGCGCTGTATCTCCTTGTTGACCCTGCCCTTGTACATCACGACGCAGCGGTCGGCCACCTTGATGATCTCCGGAAACTCCGAGGAGAAGATCAGCAGCGCCTTTCCCTGCTCGGCCAGGCGGATCAAAAGGTGATAGATCTCAAATTTCGTGCCGACGTCGATGCCCTGCGTGGGATTGTCGAATATCATCACGTCCGAACCCGTCTCCAGCCAGCGGCCGAGGATGATCTTCTGCTGGTTGCCCCCCGAGAGGGAGGTGATCAGGTTTTTCGGGTTGTCCGCCTTGATGGCCAGCGCCGCCTTCTGACGCTCGTAACGCTTCCTTTCAAGCTTGCGGCTGATCAGGAGCGATTTCATCCCCGTGTTGTAAAAACCCATGGAGATGTTGTCCAGGATCGACAGATCGTTGTGGATGCCGCGTTCTTTCCGGTTTCTTGGCACCATGGCCAGGCCTTTGAGCATGCGGGAACGGATGCCGCCATGCAGGGGCTTCCCGCTCATCTCGACCTTGCCGGTATGCGGGATCACGCCGAACAGCGCGTCCGCCAGCTGGTCCCTGCCGGAGGACTGCAGGCCGGTGAACGCCAGGATCTCGCCCTTGCGCAGGGAGAAGGAAATGTCATAAAAGCTGTCGCCGCTGACATTTTCGGCCTTCATCGCGACCGTCTGGGTGGTATGGCTCTTTTTTGTTTTGAAATCATCGTTGGCGAGGGAGCGCCCGATCATCATTTCGGTGATCGCTTTTTCGTCCGTGTCCGCGATGTCGCCCTGCCCGACCAGCATGCCGTCCCGCAGGACGTAGTAGCTGTCGCAGATCTCAAAGATTTCGGGCATCTTGTGGGAAATGTAGACGAACCCGACGCCTTCGCTTTTCAATTGCCGCATGATGGAAAACAGGTTGTTGACTTCCCTGGTGGACAGCGCGCTGGTCGGCTCGTCCATGATGATCAGGTCGCACTTGAACAGCAGGGCGCGGACGATTTCCACCAGCTGCTTTTCAGCGATCTGCAGATCGCCGACGATTGCCCAGGGGTCGATCTCGATGCGCATCCGCCGGAAAACCTCCGCCGTGCGCCCGGCCATCTCTTTCTTGTTCAAAAGCCTTGCGGGCCCGAGGATCTCCTGCGCCAGGTACATGTTTTCGAAGACGCGCAGGTCGTTGCACAGGTTGAGCTCCTGGTGGATGAAGCGGATGCCGTGGCGCATCGCCTGCAGGGCGTTCCCGATGCGGACCGGCTTTTCATCCAGCAGGATCCTTCCCCCGGTGGGCGGAAAGGTTCCCGCCAGCACGTTCATCAGGGAGGACTTGCCCGCGCCGTTTTCCCCCAGCAGCCCGACGATCTCGCCGGAGCGCACGGAAAAATCGACATGGTCGACGGCGCGCACCGGGCCAAAATCCACCACGATCTGTTCCATTCTTGTCAGCAAGGGCTATGTCCTCCTGATGCGATGCGGAGCCATTTGAAAAAGGAGCCGGCCAGAACGGCCGGCCCCTTGGTATGTCAGTTTACTCGAAGATGGCGTAGCGGTCAATGAATTCCTGGCTGTTCCGGAACTCCTCGACGCGGGCCTTGTCGATCTCTATGGTGGGGATCAGGAAGAGCTGCCCGGCGATCTCCTGGCCCTGGTAGGGCTCGCCCTTCACGGCGGCGACCGTCAGGCGGATCGCTTCACGGATGTAGGAGGGGCTGAAGTAGTAGGTCAGCA